>NZ_JBAMDC010000228.1:0-11013 GCF_036961605.1 Streptomyces sp. KLMMK | reverse complement strand
CCGGACACGCCCTGCGCCTGGGCCCGGCGGCCCTCACCGGCAAGGACGTCAAGGACGCCCGGGCCGTCCTCGACGCGCAGACCGGCAGCGGCTGGACCGTCGCCCTCTCCTTCCGGAGCGGCGGCGACAAGAGCTGGGCGCGCGTCACGGGACAGGCCGCGTGCGCCGCGCCGGGCGACCCGTCCCGCCGCGTCGCGATCGTCCTCGACGACCGCGTCGTCTCGGCACCGGCCATGCAGCGCAGCGTGCCCTGCCGGACCGGGATCCAGGGCGGCAGCGCCCAGATCACGGGCGGATTCGACGACGCCGGGGCCCGCGATCTGGCCGCGCTCGTCAAGGGCGGTGCCCTGCCCGTCCCGGTCGAGGTCGTCGAGCAGCGCACCGTCGGCCCGACGCTGGGCGCCGAGGCGATCCGGGCGAGCGCGGGGGCAGCGGTCATCGGCCTCGTCTGCACGGCGCTGTTCGTCATCGCCGTCTACCGGCTGCTCGGCGTCCTGGCCACGGTGGCGCTCGCGCTGTACGGGCTGATCTCGTACGCCGCGCTGGTCGCGCTCGGGGCCACGCTCACCCTCCCCGGGCTGGCCGGGTTCGTGCTGGCCGTCGGCATGGCCGTCGACGCGAACGTCCTCGTCTTCGAACGGACCCGGGAGGAGTACGAACGGAGCCGGCCCGCCCCCGCGCGCCGCACCGGCCCGCAGGACCTCCGCGACCCGCTGCGGAAGGGCTTCGGCAAGGCGTGGAGCGCCGTCGTCGACTCGAACGTCACGACCCTCCTCGCCGCCGGCCTGCTCTTCCTCTTCGCCACGGGCCCGGTCAAGGGCTTCGGCGTCACCCTGTCCGTAGGCGTCGCGGCCTCCATGGTCTCCGCCCTCGTCATCACCCGCGTGCTCGCGGAGCGGGCGCTGCGGCGCGACTGTGTCCGGCGTCGGCCGCGACTGGCCGGAGTCGCCTCTGCGGGCCGGATGCGGGCCTTCCTCGCCCGCCGGCGCCCCCGGCTGATGCACCACCGCCGCATCTGGCTGGGCGTCAGCGCCGTGCTGCTGGCCCTCGCCGTCGCGGGCATCGGCGTGCGCGGGCTGCAGCTCGGCGTCGAGTTCACCGGCGGCCGTCTCGTCGAGTACGGCACGAGCCGCCCCGTGGACGTGGAGAAGGCGCGCGCCGCGGTCGGTGACGCCGGGTTCCCGCGCGCCGTCGTGCAGAAGTCGGGCAACGGCGACGTGGTCGTGCGCACCGGCGCCATGGACGACGGTGACCGGCAGCGCATCAAGTCGGCCCTGGAGGCCCACGGCGGGACCGTCACCGTCGAGCGCGACGAGCGGATCGGGCCCAGCCTGGGCAGCGAGCTGCGCGACAAGGCGCTGATCGCGCTGGGCGTTGCGGTGGCGGCCCAGCTCGTCTACCTCAGCGTGCGCTTCCGCTGGACCTTCGCGACGGCGGCGGTGGCGGCGATGGTCCAGGACGTGCTGCTGGTGGTCGGGCTGTTCGCCTGGCTGGGCCGGCCGGCCGACAGCGTCTTCCTCGCGGCGCTGCTCACGGTGGTCGGCTACTCCGTCAACGACACGGTGGTCGTCTTCGACCGCATCCGCGAGACGCGGCGCCCCGGGCGGGCCGGCGGCGCGGGGGCGGGCGAGGGGCGGATGCCGCTGGCGTCCGCCGTCGACAGCGCGATCCTGCACACCGTGCCGCGCACGGTGAACACGGGCATGGGCGTCCTTTTCGTCCTCGCCGCGCTCGCGGTGCTGGGCGGCGACTCGCTGGCCGACTTCTCCGTGGCGCTGCTCGCCGGGGTGCTGTTCGGCATCGCCTCGACCGTCCTGACGGCCGCACCGCTCGCCGTGATCCTCGAAGGCCGCCGCCCCGCCGCCGCACCGCCCGCGCACCCCGCACCGCGCAAGGACCCGAGGGACTCGGGAGCGGTGGTCTGACCTGCGGGCGGGGGGAAGCGGCCGGGTCCGGCGCCCTGCGCGGGGCGTGGCGGCTTCCCACCGCTCGGCGCTTGCCTGCACCTTCCGGAGTCATATGATCACGCAATCGGCATGGTGAACGCGCCACGACGACCGGATCGAAGCCGCGTCGGCCACTGCGAGGGGACACTGATTGGAAGGCACACGGACGCCGCGGGAGCCCTTGCGCTTCGCCGTGCTCGGGCCCGTCCTGGCCTGGCGGGGGCGGGCAGCGCTCGACACCGGCTCGCCGCAGCAGCGCGCCGTGCTCGCGGCCCTCCTGCTACGGGGCGGGCACACGGCCACGGTCGGGGAGCTCGTCGACGGCCTCTGGGGCTCCGGTCCGCCGGCCACGGCGCTCAACGCCCTCCGTACGTACGCCTTCCGGCTCCGCCGGTCGTTCGGCGCGGAGGGGGCGGGCGTCCTCGTCAGCGACTCCGGCGGCTATGCGATCCGTACCGGGCCCGCCGGTCCGGGGCCGGCCGGCTCCGGACCGGTCGTGGAACTGGACCTCGACCGGGCCAGGGCGCTGGCCGAGGAGGGGCACCGGGCCCGTCGCTCCGGGAACCCGGTGCGCGCCCGGGAACTCCTCGCCGAAGCACTCGCCGTGTGGCGGGGCGAATCGCTCGCCGGTCTGCCGGGCCCCTACGCGGAGACGCAGCGCACGCGCCTGGAGGAGTGGCGGCTGTCGCTCACCGAGACGCGCCTGGAACTGGATCTGGAGGTCGGCAGCCACGCGGAGGCCGTCTCCGAGCTGACCGCTCTGACCACCGCCCACCCGCTGCGCGAGCGCCTGCGCGAACTGCTCATGCTCGCCCTCTACCGCAGCGGCCGCCAGACCGAGGCCCTCGCCGTCTACGCCGACACCCGCCACCTCCTCGCCGAGGAACTCGGTGTCGGCCCGCGCCCCGAACTGTCCGGGCTCCACCACCGCATCCTCAACGCCGATCCCGCCCTGACCACTGCCGCCGGCCCCGCCCGGAAGACGACGGCGTTCCCCGAGGGCTTCATACGGCCCGCACAGCTGCCCGCGGACACCGCGCACTTCACCGGCCGCACCGCGCACGTGACGGAGATCCGCGACCTGCTGGCCGCCGGCCCCGGCGGCAGCCCGGCGGTTCCGGCCGTCACCGGCACGGGCGGCGTGGGCAAGACCACGCTCGCCGTCCACGCGGCCCACTCCGTACGCCACCGCTTCCCCGACGGGCAGCTCTACGCCGACCTGCAGGGCACGGGCCCGGAACCCGCCGAACCCGAGACGGTGCTGGGGTGGTTCCTGCGCGCCCTGGGCGTCCCGGGGGCCACCGTCCCCGAGGGCGTCGACGAGCGGTCCGCGCTCCTCCGCTCCACCCTCGACGGCCGCCGCGTCCTCATCCTGCTGGACAACGCCCGCGACGCCGCCCAGGTCCGCCCGCTGCTGCCCGGGACCGGCGGCTGCGCGGTGCTGGTCACCAGCCGCCACCGCATGACCGGCCTCGCCGGTGCGCGCATCGTCGACCTCGACGTGATGGGCCCCGGCGAAGGGCTCTCGCTCTTCACACGGATCGTGGGCGCCGAGCGCGTGGAGGCCGAGCGGGACGCCGCGACGGACGTCGTGGAAGCGTGCGGCTTCCTGCCGCTGGCCATCCGCATCGCCGCCTCCCGCCTCGCCGCCCGCCGCACCTGGACCGTCCCCCTCCTCGCGCGCAAACTCCGCGACGAACGCCGCCGCCTGGACGAACTGCGCGCCGGCGACCTCGCCGTCACCGCCACCTTCGAACTCGGCTACGGCCAGCTGGAACCCGGACAGGCCCGCGCCTTCCGCCTGCTCGGGCCGGCCGACGGCCCGGACATCTCCCTGGCCGCCGCCGCAGCCGTCCTGGACCTCGGCCCCGACGCCACCGAAGAACTGCTGGAATCCCTGGTCGACACCTCCCTCCTGGAGTCCGCCGCACCCGGCCGGTACCGCTACCACGACCTCGTACGCCTCTACGCGCGTGCATGCGCCGAACGCGACGAACAGCCCCCCGCCGGCCGCGAAGCCGCCCTCTCGCGACTGCTCGACTTCTACCTCGCCACCGCCGCCAGGGCCTACGCGCTCGCACGGCCCGGGGACCGGCTGGTGGCCCACCTGGCGCCCACCAAGGTGCCGGGGCTCGCCTTCGAGGATGGTGGGGAAGCCGTCGACTGGCTGACCACCGAAGCCGCCTGCATCCTCTCCTGCGTGCGCCTGCAGGCGACGGGAGGAGGCTCCCCGGCCTCCCTGGCGCGGGCGGCCGACCTGCTGCTCGCCGCCAAGGACCTGGTCGAGGCGGGCATCAGCGGCAGCGCCTACATCCACGCCGCCGAGGCCGTGCTGGCCGCGGCGCGGGCTGCCGGTGACGCGCAGGCGGAGGGCCGGGCCTGCATCGCCCTCGCCCACGCGCACAGGTTCACCGGGCAGCTGGAGGAGGCCGACGAGTACGCCCACCGGTCGCTGCTCCTCGTCGGCGCCACCGACGACCCGGTGCTGATCCGCTGCTACGCCGCGAACCAGCTCGGCATCATCGCCATCCACCAGCGGCGCTACCGCGACGCCGAGGCTCATCTGCGCCGGGCCCTCGATCACTTCCGGGCCGACGGCAACCGGGTCGGCGAGGCCAGCGCCCTCTCCAACCTCTCCCGGGCCCACGTGGGGCTGGACGACGCCGCTCGGGCGGTGGAGCTGGCCGAGGAGGCCCTTGCCGTCTACCGGAGCGTCGGCGGCTCCTGGCGGCTGGCCAACGCCCTGTACTCGCTGGGGCTGGCCCTGGCGGAGGACGGCCGCGCGGACGAGGGCCTGGACCGGCTGGCGGAGGCGCTCGGCATCTTCCGGGAGAGCCGGCAGCGGTGGTGGGAGGGGATAACCCTCTACCGGACGGCCGAGGTCCATCTGATCGCCGGGCGTGCCGAGGAAGCCGTACAACCCGCCGAACTGGCCTTGTCCATCCTCCGCGGGCTCAGATCGTGGTGGCAGCTCGCCGGGGTCCTGACCGTGCTCGCCCGCGCGCTCGACCTCATCGGCCAGGCCGAACGGGCCCGGGCCTGCCGGCAGGAGGCCCGGGCGATCCGGGACCGCCAGGGCCCCGCCGCCGAGCGCCTCCGTACGGCACCGGACTCCGACGGGCCGCCGGGGGCCGGCTCCGCGTGACGTCCCGCACGGCTCCCGGTCGCCCGTCCTGCCCGCCAGGAAGAAGAGCACAGAAATGAACATTCGCCGAAAATGGCCGGATTCAGCCCCTGCCCTGTTCCCTTTTCGGCCCCGGAGGCTCTACCTGTAGCGGGGCCGGTCCGGCCGGCCCCCAGAGGCGAGAGGAATTGTGCGATGACCTCCGGGATGACCTCGTTCGACAAGATCTACGACCAGCCCGACCCCCGGGCGTACTTCACGGTGCTGGGACCTCTGGAGTACCAGACGCCGCACCATGCCCAGAGCGTCTTCCGGCGTATGGCCGAGACCCTCGGGGGCCCGCCCGGCGACGAGCCGCCGACCGTCGTGGACATCTGCTGTTCCTACGGCATCAACGCAGCACTCCTCAACCACGACGTCACACTGGACGAGCTCTACACCCGCTACACCTCGCCGCAGATCGCGCCGCTCACCACGGCCGAGCTCATCGAGGACGACCGGGCCTACTTCGCGGCGCGCCGCCGGCCCGGGGCGGTCCGCGTGGTCGGCATCGACGTGGCCGCGCAGGCCGTCGCCTACGCGCAGGCCGCCGGGCTGCTGGACGAGGGGTCCGCCGAGAACCTCGAGACCGCCGAGCCCAGCGGGGAGCTGCTGCGGAAGACGCGGCGGGCCCGGCTCATCACCATCACCGGCGGGACCACGTTCCTGTCCGCCAGGACGCTCAAAGCCCTCACCGCGGGCACGGACACGCCGCCCTGGGTGGCCTCGTTCGTGCTCCGGACCGCCTCGTACGAACCGATCGCCGACGCCCTGGCCGCCCACGGCCTGAGCACGGAGAAGTACACCGCCCGCACGTTCCCGCAGCGCCACTTCAGCGGGCCGGAGGAGCAGCGGTACGCCGTCGCGGCCGTCGCGGCCGCGGGCGAGGACCCCCGGGGCAAGGAGACCGAGGGGTACTTCCACACGACGCTGTACCTCTCGCGGCCCCCGCAGGACGTGGCGGCCCTGCCCCTCACGGAGCTGCTGCCGCCGGACTGACCCGGGGCACCGGCACGTGCATCGGCGGGTTCATGGCGAAGCGACCAGCGAATTCCGGCCATGAACCCGCTACGGGCACGACCCGCCGGCCGGCTCGTACGGCCGCTCCTCCGGCAGCCTGCGCCGCGCCTCGTCCAGATCCCCGGCGACGACCAGCCGGTGGACCTCACGGGCCAGGGGCGTGACGTCCGTGATCGACACGGTCCACTCGTCGGCGTAGCGACGCGACGCCTCACCCGCGAGCCCCAGCTGCAGGGACCGGTGGGGCAGGGCCTTCAGGTGCAGGTCGCGCTCGGGGTCCCACTGCACCCTGGCCGGTGCGGCCTTCAGCTCGCGCTGCCAGGCGTCACGGCCGGCGTGGACGTCCCGGTCGTAGTGGGACAGACAGGCGTTGGCCAAGGCCCAGTCGAAGCCGGCCCGGTCGATCTCGATCGCGAGGACGCACTCCTGATCGGCCTTGGTGGCCCAGCCGCAGCGGTACATCATCCACAGAAAGGAAGGCTTGATCCAAGTCAAGCGGTGTTCGTAGTCCTTTTCGACTCCGGCGCGCCTGCGCAGGTCACCGCACAGCCATCGCTTCCAGGTGAGCGCCTGCCAGGCGAGAGAAGCTGTCGAGAAGGGCCTTGCCCTTGGCGGCGGTGGCCAACGACGGCTGCCCGATGATGCCGTTGGTGGTGTAGCCTGCCATGCCCAGGGTGAGCAAGTGGGGGCGCTTCGGGGCCGAGTGGTCGTCCCCCTCTATGCCCTCATGCACCAGGTGTGGCGCGCCGTGGAGGAGTAGAGAGACCTCGAACTCGCCGCCGTGCATGTCCTCGGCGCTGCTGCTCTCCAGCTCGGCATCGGCGCGGGCCTGAGCCCGGTCCTCACTGACGGGGAAGAGGGCGACTCGGGGGCCGGTGACGTTGAGTTCCTGGACGACGTTCGACAGGACGTAGTTGCCGCCATGGCCGTTGACGATGATCAGCCCAGGGTGACCGGAGGCTTCGAGCGATCTCCAGATGTCGTTGACCATGGCGTACAGCGTCCCGGCGCTGATGCTGACCGTCCCGGCCATCGGGGCGTGCTCGTGAGAACAGGCCATAGTGACGGGCGGCAACAGGAACAGGCCGTGGTCATCAGCCAGTCGACGAGCGATCAGGCAGGCGATGACCGTGTCGGTGATCAGCGGCAAGTGGTCGCCGTGTTGCTCGAAGCTCCCGATGGGCAGGACGGCAACGGCGGACCCTCGGCGGCGCTCGTCGCCGGTGGTGGCTTGCGTGATCAGTTCGTCCATGATCCCAGCATCTCTCATCAATTCCGGGCTAGTCATGCCGCGAACCGGTCACGAACCATGGCGAAGTGCTCAAGGAAGGCCGCCACGGCCGGAAGTCGCCGCTCTCCTGCCACCGAGTCCGCCACTGCCGAAAGCACGCCGAACGTACGGGCGGATCCGGTGTGCCTGACGATCCCGAGTGACTTCGTCGCGGCCTCGGCCCCGCGCTCCAGTTCACCGGCACGGACGTATGCGCGGCCCAGCCTTGCGAGGTAGACACCTCGGTCATTGCGGTAGACCTGCGGCAGCGCTTCCAGGTGCCCTTCGAAGAGCTCGATTGCCTGTTGAGGCTTACCGAGATCGATCCAGCAGTTTGCGCGCTGCATCTCGATGTACGCGGGCGTGCAGTACGAGGTGTCGAGCCCGGTAGCCGGCACTGCCTGGGCAGGTTCGGTCACGAGGGCGCGCGCCTCGTCGAACCTGGCCAGGGCAGCCTTCGGGTTCCCCATCAACGCGTATCCCTGGGCCTCCTGCTGTGCGGCGAGTGCCTCGATCTGAGGGGTGAGCCCGGGCAGGCGCTGCGCCGCCTTGGCCAGCCCGATCGCCCTGTCTGCGCTGGCGCGGGCAGTCGCCTGGTTGCTCTTGCGGAAGAGGATGTACGACTGCATGTGATCGTCCGCGGCCTCTTGGGCCCACTCCATCGCGCGGTCGGACCAGAGTGCCGCACGCCGGAAGTCACCCAAGTCCTGGTACAGCCACCCGATGAACTCGGCGACTCGTCCGCCGGTCTGCAGGAGGGCCTCTCGCGGCGCCCCACTGCTGCCGCGCTCCAGCAGGCTCGTGATGGTCTGAGCGTGCTGCACGACGGCCGGGATGGTGTGCCGGGCGCCGAAGAAGTTCGAGCTCTTGTAGTGCTGGGGCAGCTGGCTTTCGATGAGCGCGGCAACGAACTGCGGATCGGTGGGCTCATCATCCGGACCTGTGTCGGCCAAGCAACCGAACGGGTCCACCTCGGAAGACGCCACCTGCACGGCCACCGCGTCGTTGTCCGCCTCCCAGTCACGGCAGGCGAGACCCAGCATGTGGCCCGGGATCCGCAGGCCATCGGCGACGCGCTCAACCACGCTGATGTTGTTGATCTCGCGGTTCCCCTTGATGATCTCCCCGACGGCACTCGGCGTCAGCTCCACACATCGCGCAAGGCGCGCAGGGTAGAAGCCCGCTCGCTTGGCCAGCTGGAAGATCACCGAGAAGTCGCGGACGCGGCACGCTTCCACCATCGCTTCCTCTCGCAGCAAGCGTGGTGGAAAGCCTTGTGGAAGCTCGTGCTTGGGCATGAGCGGTGCTCCGGGGAGGGACGGAATCCGCGGTGAGGCCATGCGGGTCGGGTTACCGGCGATGTTACCCATCGTGGGTAACCACGCCGGGCTCGTTTCCCGAACTGTCACCCCTGATGCTGCTTGGCATGGAGAGACAACAGGAAGACGCGAACGGCGAAGACGTGGTGAGGCGTTGGGCCCGTCACCCTCGCTGCGTCGGCCTGGCGCGAACGGAACTGCGCAGAGCACTCGAAGGCTGGGGCCTGACGTCGGTCGACGACGTGGCGCTCCTGATCCTCTCGGAACTGCTGACCAATGCGGTGGTGCACGGGCGGGTTTCGCCGGGCCGGGAGATCGAGACCCGATTTGAGCTGGAAGCGGGCGCTCTCCGTATCAGGGTCGATGACGCCTGTGAGAGGTGGCCTTCTGCGCGCGCCCAGGACGCAGAGAGCGGCCGGGGTCTCCCCCTGGTGGCTGCGCTCTCGACCTCCTGGGGCGTGAGCAACCGGGTGGGCGTCGGCAAATCAGTGTGGGCGGTGCTGGCAGTACCGGCCGTGAAAGGAGAACACAGTGGCACGAATGCGGGCGTCACAGTTGCGGCGCGGTGATCTGGTGAGCCTCAGGGGGGCCTGCCGAGAGGTCAAAGACGTACGCACCAAGCAACGGGGCCTGCGGAGCGGTTCCGACGTAGTGCTGACGTTCAAGACCGGCAGCGCCGTGCGCATGGAGGCAACGGACGAAGTCGAGGTCGCGGTGTACCCGTCACGGCGGGCCCGATGACGACGGCCTGGTCGAGGTTCTCAAGGGCGCCCGGCCGTCGACAGGACACTCTCGGCCGGGACCTGGACGCACTGCTGGCGGACTTTCGAACCCACCTGATCAGGGGGCTGCACCCCGTGACTGAAGAGGCGAACGCGGCCGCGCTCCGGCGCCTTGAAGAGCGCGTGTCCCGTCGGATCGCCGAGGGGCTCGGGCCCCCTTAGACACCCTCGGGGCCAGGGCCCACAGCTGTCACGTGCTGTTTGAGCCCTGCGGATCCCCCGACACCCCGAGGGGAGGCGGCGTCCATCCTCAGGTTCCGCCGCCTGCGGCCCTGCTCAACTCCGAAGCTTGGGCAGGGCCGCGAACAACAAGCGCATACGAAACCGGACCACCCCGTTACCTGGCGGGCTCGGGGGTGGTCCGGCAGGGGAACGATCACGAACCCCGGTGCCGATGGTACCGGGGATATCGACGTATGTCCGTGCGATGACGTCGGCAGTCAGTGGTCAAGTCAGTTCCTCTATAGGGAGTTTGAGCCGGATGGGATTCGATGTTGAGGAGTTCGACCCGGATGACGTGCTGTGGGTGCCGGGCGTGGACTACATCGCCGGTTGGCGCGAGGCGACGGACGCGGCGGCGGCACTGGCAGCGGCCCTGACTGCAGCCGGGGTGAGCCTGGAGAGCGCGAAAGCCACGGCACGAACGACACCGGACGGGTCAGGGGTGGTCCGACTGATGTGGTCGGTGGAGACCGTACGGGCGGTGGTGGAACTCGTCCGCGGCGACAAGCCGGACCCGCTGGCATCCTGAGCCTCGGCCACGGACCGCGGAATGCCGGACGCTCGGCCACGGCGGCGCGAGCTGAGCGGAGCGCCCATGACGGGCCCGGCCACATCGCGGCAGCTGCCCGCTCCCCCTCAGCCACGGCCGGACGGTGCGGTCTCCTCACGCTCCCGCATCCACGACGGCGGGAGTACGGCGCCCGACCTCCCACCGGCCGCACAGTTCGACCACCGGAACCCCGCCCCCCACCTGTCCCCCCGCTGCCAGCCTCCTTGGCGCGCGCAACGACGATGCCGATGGACGGCAGAGCACCCGCCATGTGTGCCGCTGGGCGTAGCCGTCCCGTCCGTCAGCCTGCAGTCGGCGGTGCCGGGGTGGTGGCAGGGGGCTTGGCCGTGTCTGTGGTCGGCCTGTGCCACGGAAAGTCAGCCACGATGGCGGGGCGGCCGGGCGATCACCCGCCACGTGTGCACCTGCGCCATAACCCGGTCTCAGCCATGCTGACATGGGCTTTTCCCACGTCACGGCCGCTACCACCGACGTCGGCACCGATGTTGCCCATACACCTCCTGCAGGCGACGACGGCACCGCAACGCGAAGCGAGCCAAGCCACCGACCATCAGCCCCGCCGGTCCGCGGTCGACGATCAGCCGGCTCCCGGCACGCGCTCGCTGGCCGTGGCCGGGAACTGCCGGAAGCCGAAGAGCCCGACGTCGTGTCGCTGGGCTCTGTCGGTGGCCGACCGGGTCTTCACGCCGCGGCGGGCTCGTGATGGGTGTCGGGCGGCAT
>NZ_JBAMDC010000227.1:0-11053 GCF_036961605.1 Streptomyces sp. KLMMK | reverse complement strand
GCGCAAGCTGCGCAGCGCGGTCGCCGACGTGCGCCGCGGCGAGGCCGCCCTGCGCAAGGCGGAGGCCGAGCTGGAGTCCGTGCGGGCGGCCGGTGCGGCCGAGAAGGCCGCCGCGCTGGGGGAGACCCGCCGGCTCAAGGCGCGGCTGTCGGAGGCCGAGGCCGCACTGGAGGCGAGCCGCCGGGCGGTGCGCGAGGGGCGCAGCGTGGAGGACATGCGCCTGCGGCTGCTGCTGGACACGGTCCTGGACGCGGCGCAGGGGCTGCGCCGCGAACTGGCTCTGCCGCCCGCCTCCGTGCACCCCGCGGACACGGTGGACGCCGTGGAGCCGGGCCGGATGACCCCGAAGGACATCGCCACGCGCGCCTTGTCCGAGACCGATCCGGCGCTGCTGGACCAGCTGCTGGCGCTGCCTCAGGCACACCTCGTGGTCGACGGCTACAACGTCACCAAGACCGGCTATCCGACGATGCCGCTGGACAAGCAGCGGCTGCGGCTGCTGGGCGGGCTCGCCATGCTGGCCGCGCAGACGGGCGCCGAGGTGACCTGCGTCTTCGACGGGGCCGAGCTGGCCGCGCCCGTGCTGCTCGCGCCGCCGCGCGGCGTGCGGGTGCTCTTCAGCAAGCCCGGGGTGACCGCGGACGAGCTCATCCGCCAGCTGGTGCGGGCCGAGCCGCCGGGCCGTCCGGTCGTGGTGGTCTCCACCGACCGCGAGGTCGCCGACGGCGTCGCGAAGGCGGGCGCCCGGCCGGTGGCATCGGCCCTGCTCCTCAAGCGACTTGCCCGTACCTGACCGTCAAGCCGTCATCACCGGCTGTGTCACGTTGGTAAAGCTTCTGTTGAGGCAGAAGATTTTTCTGATGAGAATTTGAACGGATCAGTCGGGGGTCACTAAGGTCGGGCCTCGAACCTTCACCCGGTCGATCATCCATTCGGGGTGACGGTGAAGGTCCCGCCCGAACCGTGCCCTCCGGCGTGCGGTGGCGGCCGAGGAAGAAGGAGCCCGTCTCCGTGGCGTCCCACCGTCGACCCAAGCAGCCGGGCCGCGCCCGGGTGACCGTGCTGACCGCGACCGCGACCGCGGCCGCGGCCGTCGCCCTCACCTCGCAGGCCGCGCACGCCGATCCCAAGGCCTCCAAGGCGGAGGTCAAGGAGAAGGTCGACAAGTACTACGAAGAGGCCGAGCAGGCCACGGAGAAGTACAACGGGGCCAAGGAGAAGCAGGACAAGCTCGACAAGCAGGTCACCGATCTCCAGGACAAGGTCGCCCGCGGCCAGGAGGAGATCAACAAGCTGCGCAACAGCCTCGGTTCGCTGGCCACCGCGCAGTACCGCAGCGGCGCCGTCGACCCCTCGCTGCAGCTGCTGCTCTCCTCCGACCCGGAGAGCTACCTGGAGAAGGCCTCGACGCTCAACCAGGTGAGCGCCAAGCAGGCCGACACCCTCAAGCAGATCTCCGAGAAGCAGCGCGCGCTCAAGCAGCAGCGCCAGGAGGCGACCGGCAAGCTCAAGGACCTCGCGGAGACCCGCAAGGTGCTGGGCGAGCAGAAGGAAGCCGTCCAGGAGAAGCTCGCCGCCGCCAAGGAGCAGCTCAACACCCTCACCGCCGCGGAGCGTGCCGAGGTCCTCGGCGAGAAGGAGAAGGCCGACGGCGCCAAGGGCGGCGAGGAGCGCGCCGGCCGCGCCGGCGGCGGCAGCAGCCGCCCCGACCTCGGCAAGGACGTGCCCACCTCCGGCCGCGCCGCCGCCGCGCTCGCCGCCGCCCAGGGCAAGATCGGCGCCCCCTACGTGTGGGGCGCGACCGGCCCCGGCTCCTTCGACTGCTCCGGGCTGACCGGCTGGGCGTACGCGCAGGCCGGCGTCACCCTGCCGCGCATCTCCCAGGACCAGGCCAACGCGGGCACCCGCATCTACGACCAGAGCCAGCTCAAGCCCGGTGACCTGGTGCTCTTCTACGGCGACCTGCACCACATCGGCCTCTACGCGGGCAACGGCCAGACCCTGCACGCCCCCAAGCCGGGCGCCAACGTGCGCTACGAGTCGATGGGCAACATGCCCTTCCAGTTCGGCGTCCGCATAGGCTGACGACTGGGCCGAATGGCTGACCCGCCGCCCGTTCGGGCGAATCGCGGTGGCCCTCGCTGACATTGCGCCCCGCCGGTGACCTGCGTCTCCGGCGGGGCGTCCGCATTCCCGTCCCATTCCCACCCCGCGAGGTCTTTGAACACGGGGTGAGCACGCCGCTACTGTCTGGCGCTGCGGCACCGGCGCGCCGGGCAGACCGCGCCCACAGTGCAGCAAGGAAGGGAGTGCGGCAGCCCGTGGCGTCCCATCGCCGTTCTTCGCAGTCCGGTCTCACCCAGACCGTCCGGGTCACCGTCCTGTCCGCCGCCGTGGCCACGGCCGCTGCCGCGATGGCGCCCCCGGCCGGAGCGCGGCCCAGCGACACCGCCCGCGACGACCGGTCCCGCGGGACCGTCAAGTCGCAGGTCGACCGGCTCTACGAGCAGGCCGAGCGGGCCACCGAGAAGTTCAACGAAGCGGGCGAGCGCGCCGGCGAGCTCCGCAGGAAGGTCGCCGAGGCCACCGACCGCGTCGCCCGCGGCCAGGAGCGCGTCAACCACATGCGCACCGCCCTCGGCATGGTCGCCGCCGCGCAGTACCGCAGCGGCGCCGTCGACCCCGCCCTGCAGCTGCTCCTGTCCTCCGACCCCGACGGCTACCTGGACCGCGCCGCCACCCTCGACCGTGTCTCCGACCGGCAGAGCGAGCAGCTCAAGGCCCTCACGGAGGCCCAGCGGGCCCTGCGCCAGGAGCGCAGCGAGGCGGCGCGGATGCTCGGCGAGCTGGAGCGGACGCGCAAGGCCGTCGAGGAACACAAACGGCAGGTCGAAGGGAAGCTCGCCACCGCCCGCCGCCTGCTGAACGCCCTGCCGGCGGCCGACCGGGAGGCCTACGCCCGCGCCTCGCGCTCGGACGGCACGCGGCAGCTGGAGCGCTCGGACGGGGGCGCCCTCGGCGGCCTGAAGGACCTCGCCGCCGCCTCCGCCCGCGGCGCCGCGGCCGCCATGGCCGTCCGCTCCGCCGTCGGCTCGCCCTACGCCTGGGGCGCGACCGGGCCCGGCGCCTTCGACTGCTCCGGGCTCATGCAGTGGGCGTACGGGCGGGCCGGGGTCGGTCTGCCGCGCACCTCCCAGGCGCAGCGCAACGCCGGACGGCACGTCCCGCTGTCCGAGGCGCGCCCCGGGGACCTCGTCATCTACCGCGACGACGCCAGCCACGTCGGCATGTACGTCGGGGGCGGCCAGGTCGTCCACGCGCCCTACCCCGGCGCCCGGGTGCGCTACGACCCGGCCAACATGATGCCGATTTCGTCGGTGACCCGGCCGTGATCACGTCCTGAACGCGCCCCCGGGGGCGCACGGCTCGTACGATGCGGGACGTGACGGGCCGGTGGTGGTGGAGCGGACGCGGGGGCACACGAGCGGGCGGCCGCGGGCCGGCCCGCCGGGCGGCGTGCTGCCTGGCGGCCCTCCTCATGGCCCTCCAGGCCGGGCTGACCGGCTGCTCCGGAGGGCTCTCCGGGGGCTCCGACGCCCGCGAGCGGGCCTTGCAGGGGCTCCTGGACCGGTGGGCCGCCGCGGTCCGCGACCGCGACGAGAGCGCCTTCCTGGGCGCCGTCGACCCGGCCGCCGGGAGCTACCGGGAGGAGCAGCGCCGCCTCTTCGCCAACCTCGCGGCCGTCCCGCTCGCCTCCTGGGACTACCGCCTCGTGCGCACGGGCGGCTTCACCCCCGCGCCCGGTGACGGCCGGCGGGTCGCCGCCGAGGCCGAGCTGCGCTACCGGCTGGCCGGCTACGACAGCGCTCCCGTCACCGCCCGCAGCCGGCTGACCCTCGTCGAGCGCGACGGGCGCTGGTACGTGGCCGCCGGCTCCCGGCGCGGCGGGCACCAGCTGTGGGAGCAGGGGCCCGTGACCGTCGTCCGCGGCGAGCGCAGCCTCGTCCTCGGCGTCGGCCAGGACCGCGAGCGGCTGCGCGCCCTCGCCGACCTCGCCGACAAGGCCGTCCCGGCCGTGGGCGCGGCCTGGCGGGCCGGGTCGCGCGAGTGGCCCGGCCGGGTCGTGGTCGAGATGCCCGCCTCGCTGGCGCGCATGGCCGCGCTCCTGGACTCGCCCGTCTCCAACTACCGGGGCATCGCCGCCGTGACCACCGGCGAGGCGGGCGGCTCCGGCGCCGCTGCGCCCGCGGACCGCATCATCGTCAACCCCGAGGCGTACGGGGTGCTCGGCGCGTTCGGGCGGCGCATCGTGCTCACCCACGAGACCGCCCACGTGGCCACCCGGGCCAGGACGACGAAGGCCACGCCCCTGTGGCTGTCCGAGGGCTTCGCCGACTGGGCCGCGTACCGCGGCACCGGCCGCACCGTCCGCCAGGCCGCCCCCGAACTCTCCCGCGCGGCCGCCGCCGGCACCCTCCCCGACCGGCTGCCCGGGGACCCCGAGTTCGGCTTCACCGGGGAGGCGGGGCGGCTCGCCCGCGCGTACGAGGAGGGCTGGCTGGCCTGCCGCCTGATCGCCGACCGCTGGGGCGAGGAGAAACTGGTCGCGTTCTACCGCGCGGTGGGCTCCCACGCCCGCCGTGACGGGGCCGTCGAGACCGCGCTCCGCTCTGTCCTGGGCGTCTCGCCCGAGGAGTTCACCCAGCGGTGGAGGGCGTACGTCGGGGAGCAGTTCGCCTCGGGCTGAGGGGGCTCGGCACCGCCGGTCCGCGCCGCGGAGGTTGTTCGCCGTCGCGGCGGGATCTTCTTGCCTGCGGCAAGATGCCCGGTCGGCGAGGCCGTCGGCCGCCGGCGCCTCTCGGCAACAGGTGGCCGAGAGGCGACGGGCTCTCACCTCCGCCGCAGCGGCGAGTCCCCCCCCCCGGAGGTGACCGGCGGTGCCGGACCTGACTCAAGCCCCGGAGCGGCACCGGTGCCGGACCCGGGCACGACCTCCGCGGAGCGGCACCGGCGGTCTAGCCCGCCAGCAGAGCCGGTTCCTTCTCCGCGGGAGGGTCGTCCGGTGTGTCGGACGCCCCCGGCAGGGACACCGTCTCCCGCCACAGGCGCGTGCACGACACCAGCGTCGCCACGACCAGCAGCCCGTTGCGCAGGGTCAGCGTCGCCACGCCCAGCTTGTCGCTGGCCACCACGTGCGAGAACCAGATCGGGAACTCCAGCTGGGTCAGCGGGGCGGCCAGCAGGACCAGGGCGATGGGCAGGCGCTGGCGCGTCGTGCCCATCGTGAGGCACACCGCCGCCAGCCCGAGCAGCCAGACGACGTACTGCGGGCTGATGACCCGGCTGGTCGTGGTGAACAGCAGCACCGACGCGAACGCCGCCTCGTACGGCGTGCAGGCAGTGAACCTGCGCGCCCGTACGCGCCACAGGAGCAGCCAGGCGAACGCCACCACGCTCAGCACGAGCGCGAGCCGGCTCACCGTGTGGACGTAGGGGCCGAGGAACTCCACCGAGCCGTAGTGCAGCCGCGCGTGGCCGTGCCAGCCGGCGTGCCGCCCCAGGTGGAAGACCAGCGATCCCAGGGACTCCACCTCCGTGCCCCGGTCCCGCTGGAAGGTCAGGAACGCCAGCGCCCCCGGCATGGTCGCCGCGAACGCCAGCCCGAGCACGGCGGCCGTCATCGCCGCCGCGCCCCACGCCTCCCGCGTACGGGGCCCCCGCGGCGTGCCGACCAGCAGCAGCACCGGCCACACCTTCAGCAGCGCCCCGAAGGCCGTGAGCGCCCCCGAGAGACGGGTCCGGCGCCCGGCCGCGAGGAGGGCGGCCACGGCTACGGCCGTCACCATCACGTCGTAGCGGGCGTAGACGATCGGGCCGAGCAGCGGGACCCCGGCCACCCACACCCATACCCCGGCGGCGCGGCGCCGCCCGCCCCGCACCGCGTACAGCAGCAGCGCGTAGACGACCGCGTCGGCGACGAGGCACACCACGAAGAAGGCGGGGGCGTAGTCGAGGAAGGGGAGCAGGCCGGGGGCGAGCACGGCGAAGGCCGCGGCGGGCGGGTACTGCCAGGTGACGTCGTCGTAGGGGAAGGTGCCGGTGCTCAGCACCCCGTACCAGCCCTGGTAGATCACCTCGATGTCGACGGAGACGTCCGACCCCGGCATCACCCACACCCGCAGCACGCACATCAGCAGCACGGCCCGGGTGACGGCCCACGCCGCGAACGAGAGCCGCAAACCCCTGCCCGCCATCACTCACCTCGCCCTTCACGGTCACTACACGCTGTACGCGCGCCGCTACTGCAAGGCATGATGCCGTTCCGGCGGGTCCATACGCCGTGACGTGGCGGGACGGGGCCCCGACTGCCCCCGATCGCACCCGGTACTGTCGGACGGCGATGGACAAGACTCTCGTCGTCACCAACGACTTCCCGCCCCGCCCCGGCGGCATCCAGGCGTTCCTGCACAACATGGCGCTGCGCCTGGACCCGTCGGGCATCGTCGTCTACGCCTCCACGTGGAAGCGCGGCCAGGAGGGTGCGGAGGCCACCGCCCGCTTCGACGCCGAGCAGCCGTTCACGGTCGTCCGCGACCGCACCACCATGCTGCTGCCGACGCCCCGGGTGACCCGGCGCGCCACCGGCCTGCTGCGCGAACACGGCTGCACCTCGGTGTGGTTCGGGGCCGCGGCCCCGCTCGGGCTCATGGCCCCGGCGCTGCGCCGGGCGGGCGCCCGCCGGCTGGTCGGCACCACGCACGGGCACGAGGCCGGCTGGGCGCAGCTGCCCGCGTCGCGGCAGCTGCTGCGGAGGATCGGCGAGGGCACCGACACCCTCACCTACCTGGGGGAGTACACCCGCTCGCGGATCGCCTCCGCGCTGACGGACGAGGCGGCGGCCCGGATGGTGCAACTGCCGCCCGGCGTGGACGAGAAGACCTTCCACCCCGGCTCCGGCGGCGACGAGGTCCGCGCCCGGCTCGGCCTCGCGGACCGCCCCGTGGTCGTGTGCGTCTCGCGGCTGGTGCCGCGCAAGGGCCAGGACACGCTGATCCTGGCCATGCCGCGGATCCTGGCGGCCGTTCCGGACGCGGTGCTGCTCATCGTCGGCGGCGGACCGTACGGGGACGACCTGCGGCGGCTGGCCGAGGAGACGGGCGTCGCCCACGCCGTCCGCTTCACGGGCGCCGTGCCGTGGGAGGAACTGCCCGCGCACTACGGGGCGGGCGACGTCTTCGCCATGCCCTGCCGCACGCGCCGCGGCGGCCTCGACGTCGAAGGCCTCGGCATCGTCTACCTGGAGGCGTCGGCGACGGGCCTGCCGGTGGTCGCCGGCGACTCGGGCGGGGCGCCGGACGCGGTCCTGGAGGGCGAGACGGGGTACGTGGTGCAGGGCGGTTCGCCGGCCCTGGCCGCGGACCGCATCGTGACGCTGCTGCGGGACCCGGAGCTGCGTGCGCGCATGGGTGCGCGGGGGCGTCAGTGGGTGGAGGAGAAGTGGCGCTGGGACCTCCTGGCCGAGCGCCTCAAGGCCCTGCTCTGACAAGCCTCCTCGGAGGTGCCGGATGTGCCGGAGGGGCCGGATGCCCTCGCATCCGGCCCCTCCGGCACATCCGGGGAGAGGGCGGGCTCAGCCGCGGTAGATCGCCTCGATCTCGTCCGCGAAGTCCTTCGCCACGACGTTCCGCTTCAGCTTGAGCGACGGCGTCACGTGGCCCGACGCCTCCGTGAACTGCGCGGGCAGGATGCGGAACTTGCGTACCGACTCCGCCTTGGAGACGGCCGCGTTGCCGTCGTCGACGGCCTTCTGCACGTCCGCCAGCAGGTCGGCGTCCTCGGCCAGTTCGGCCGGCGTCATCCCGGCGGGCTTGCCGTGGTCGGCGAGCCAGCGCGGCAGGAAGTCCTCGTCGAGGGTGACGAGCGCGCCCACGAACGGGCGGGCGTCGCCGACGACCATGCACTCGGCGATCAGGGCGTGGGCCCGGATGCGGTCCTCGATCACGGCCGGGGCGACGTTCTTGCCGCCCGCGGTGACGATGATCTCCTTCTTCCGGCCGGTGATCGTGAGGTAGCCGTCCTCGTCGAGGGTGCCGAGGTCGCCGGTGTGGAACCAGGCGTCGGACATCGCCTCCTCGGTGGCCGCCTCGTTGTTCCAGTAGCCCTGGAAGAGGTGCTCGCCGTGCAGCAGCACCTCGCCGTCGTCGGCGATGCGCACGACGGAGCCGGGCAGCGGCTGCCCGACGGTGCCGATCTTCGGCCGGTCCCAGGGGTTGAACGCGGTCGCGGCGCAGGACTCGGTCAGGCCGTAGCCCTCCAGGACCGTGAAGCCGATGCCCCGGTAGAAGTGGCCCAGGCGCTCGCCCAGCGGCCCGCCGCCGGAGATGGCGTGGGTGGCCCGGCCGCCGAGGACGGCCCGCAGCTTGCCGTAGACGAGCTTGTCGAAGACGGCGTGCTTGATGCGCAGGCCCAGGCCCGGCCCGGACGGGGCGTCCAGGGCCCGGCTGTAGGCGATGGCGGTGTCCGCGGCCTTGTCGAAGATCTTGCCCTTGCCGTCGGCCTGGGCCTTGGCGCGGGCACCGTTGTAGACCTTCTCGAAGACGCGCGGGACGCCCAGGATCAGCGTCGGGCGGAAGGAGGCGAGCTCGTCCGTCAGGTTGCGGATGTCGGGCACGCAGCCCAGGCGGATCGGCGCGAGCATCGCGGAGATCTCCACCAGGCGCCCGAAGACGTGGGCGGTGGGGAGGAAGAGCAGGACGGACGAGTCGCCCGTGTTGAACAGCGGCTTGAGCCGCTCCACCGCATTGCCGCACTCCGCGAAGAACGCGCGGTGGGTGAGGACGCAGCCCTTGGGGCGGCCCGTGGTGCCCGAGGTGTAGACGATGGTCGCGGGGGAGTCGGCGTTCGCGAGACCGCTGCGCTCGTCGACCTCCTCGTCCGTGATGCCGGCCCCGGCCTCGCGCAGCTTCGCCACGGCGCCGGCCTCGATCTGCCAGACGCGGGCGAGCTCGGGCAGCCGGTCCTTGACGGACTCGACGGCCGCCTCGTGGTCGGCGGTCTCGACGAGACAGGCGACCGCGCCGGAGTCGCTGAGGATCCACTGGATCTGCTCGGGCGAGCTCGTCTCGTACACCGGCACGGTGACGCCGCCGGCGCTCCAGATCGCGAAGTCCAGCAGCGTCCACTCGTAGCGGGTGCGGGACATCAGCCCGACCCGGTCGCCCGGCCGCACACCGGAGGCGATCAGGCCCTTGGCCGCCGCCCGGACCTCGGCGAGGAACTGCGCCGCACTGACGTCCTCCCACCGGTTGCCGGCCTTGCGGCCTATGACGGCGACGTCGGGGCGCTGCGCGGCGTTGCGGCGGATCAGATCCGTCAGGTTTCCGTCCGCAGGGACCTCATAGAGGGCCGGAAGGCTGAACTCGCGCAAGACTGCTGCTCCTCGTCGGGCGCCGGCGCCGCCGCGTCTTCGAGGGGCGCTGCGTCGGCTGCGGTCCATGATCAGGCAAGGGGGGTAGTGGACTGCCCGGACGTTACCCACCAGTACGGCTTTCGAATAGGGGGCTGCGCCCAGATGTTCTCTGCGTCACATGCCGCGGGACTGCTCCCCGCACCCTAGCCGGTCCGTTTGGTGACCCGGAAGTAACCACAGAAGTAACCGCAGGTCGCAGCCCTTCCGGTGGCTGCGCCGCAGCGCCTAGGGTGATCGGCATGGAGGCGGTATGAGGGTTCATGTGGTCAGCGACGTGCACGGCAACAGCACGGCCCTCGCCCGGGCGGGCGACGGGGCCGACGCCCTGATCTGCCTGGGCGACCTGGTCCTCTTCCTCGACTACGCGGACCACTCGCGCGGCATCTTCCCCGAGCTCTTCGGCGTGGAGAACGCCGACCGCATCGTCGCGCTGCGCACCGCGCGCCGCTTCGACGACGCCCGTGCGCTGGCGCGGAGCCTGTGGCACGGCATGGACCGGGACTCCGCCATCGAGAGCGCCGTCCGCAAGCAGTACACCGAGCTCTTCGCCGCATTCCCTGCGCCCACGTACGCCACGTACGGAAATGTCGACATCCCTCGTCTCTGGCCGGAATTCGCCCGGGAGGGCACGACCGTCCTGGACGGGGAGCGGGCCGAGATCGGCGGACTCGTCTTCGGTTTCGTCGGCGGCGGCCTCCCCTCGCCCATGCGCACCCCCTACGAGGTCTCCGAGGAGGAGTACGCGGCGAAGGTCGCGGCCCTCGGTGAAGTCGACGTCCTCTGCTCGCACATCCCGCCCGACGTGCCCGAACTCTGCTACGACACCGTCGCCCGGCGCTTCGAGCGCGGCAGTTCCGCCCTCCTCGACGCCATCCGCGCCACGCGCCCCCGGTACGCGCTCTTCGGCCACGTCCACCAGCCGCTCGCCCGCCGGATGCGGATCGGGGGGACGGAATGCGTCAACGTCGGCCACTTCGCCTCCACGGGAACACCCTGGGTGCTGGAGTGGTGACGGGCGCCGCGAGGTAGCCTTCAGCGGCAAGACCCCAGGCGGCGGACCGGTACGGAGGAGCCACGGAGATGGCGGAACACACCAGCTCGAGCATCACGATCGAGGCGACCCCTGCCGAGGTGATGGCCGTGATCGCCGACTTCGGCCGCTACGCGGAGTGGACCGGCGAGGTCAAGCAGGCCGAGGTGCTGGAGAAGGACGAGCAGGGCCGCGCCACGCAGGTGCGCCTCGTGCTCGACGCGGGCGCCATCAAGGACGACCACGTGCTGGCCTACAGCTGGCCTGCAGAGAACGTGGTCAGCTGGTCGCTGGTGAAGTCGCAGATGCTGCGCCAGATCGACGGCTCCTACAGCCTCAAGCCGGCCGCGGGCGGCAAGCACACCGAGGTCACCTACCAGCTCACCGTCGACGTCAAGATCCCCATGCTCGGGATGATCAAGCGCAAGGCGGAGAAGGTCATCATCGACCGCGCCCTCGACGGCCTCAAGAAGCGCGTCGAGAGCGGCGCGGCCTCCTGACCCCCCGCCGCTGACCGCCTTACGTACGTTCACCGCTGGAGGCTCCCCCCTTGC
>NZ_JBAMDC010000226.1:0-11079 GCF_036961605.1 Streptomyces sp. KLMMK | reverse complement strand
CGTGCTGGCCGAGCTCACCGTGGGGGACCTCGCGGTCCGCACCTGTGTCGCCGCCAGCTACCACGGCCTGGCGCCGGACGCCGCCCGCGCCTTCCGCGCCGTCGGGCTGCTCCCCTCACCCGAGTTCCCCGGCTGGGCGCTCTCCGCCCTGCTCGACGCGGACGGCTCCGCGGCAGCGGGCTCTGCGGCCGGTTCTGCGGGCGGCCCCGAAGACGGCTCCACGGCGGGCTCCTGTTCCTCCGCCGTCGTGGCGGCCGACCGCGCCACCGACGCGCTCATCGACGCCAACCTCGTACAGATCGAGTCGGTCGGCGCGCACGGGCAGCCGCGCTACCGCATGCACGACCTCCTGCACGCCTACGCGGCCGAGCGCGCCGGCGCCGACGAGCCCCGGTCGTGGCGCCGGGCCGCGGTCGCCCGGGTCCTGGACGGCTGGCTCGCGCGCGTGCGCACGGCAGGGGGCCAGCTCATCCGCAGGGGCGCCGGCGGGCACCGGCCCGGCGAGGCCGGCGACCTCGTCGGATGGCTGGAGAGCGAGCGGACGAACCTCGTCACCGCCGTCGGGTTCGCCGCGGGCGCCGGATACGGCCCGCAGACCGCCGGGCTCGCCGCCGCTCTGGAGGACGTGTGCCACCTGCGGAACTGGTGGGACGAGTGGGAGCAGGTCGCCCGGGTCGCACTCGACCGTGCCACGGCCGACGGCGACCCCGTCGCCGCCGCGGTCGCCCAGGGCTCCCTCGCCCGGGCCTGCGCCGTCCGGGGCCGGGTCGACGACGCGATGACCCGCTGGGCTTCCGCCATCGAACAGCTGGACACGCTGGGCGAGGAGCACCACGCCGCCCGCCTGCGGATCCACCGCAGCTTCGCGATCGCGGACCGGGGCATGGCCGGGCTCGCCCACGACGACGCGGCCGCCGCCGCGGCCGTGATGAACCGGCTGGGCGACAAGCACGGCCACGTCATGGCCCTGCGCAGCCTGGCCTTCGCGCTCGCCTGCCAGGAGCGCGAAGCCGAAGCCGTCGACGCCCTCGAACCGTCGGTCGCGACCGCGGAGCGCCTCGGGCACCCGCTCGCCCTCGCCGACGTCCTGCAGATGCTCGCCTGGGCGGAGATCGGCCACGGCCGCGCCGAACGGGCCGCCCGCCACCTGCACCGGGCCCTGGCCGAGTACCGGGCGGTGCGGCACCGCCCCGGAGAGGCGTACGCGCTGCTGGCCCTGGGACGGATGCACACCGAGCTCGGCGGCCCCGGCCAGGCCGCGTGGGCGCTCGCCCCGCTGGACGAGGCCGCGTCCGTCTTCGCCGAACTCGGCGAACGCCGCGGCGAGGCGCTCACCGCCCTGTGGCTGGGCAGCACCCACGCCGCACTGGGGGACACCGGGCGGGCCGTGAGCCACCTCACCACCGCACTGACCGGCTTCCGCAGCCTGCGCATGCCGTCCTGGGCCGAGCGTGCCCAGCAGGAGCTCGCCGGCCTCACACGGGATGCCTGACCGCCGGACCCGGTGACCTGCGCCACGCCGTGACGGCGCGCGCCCCCGCCTGACGCCCTTCGACGCCTCCCTTGTGCGCTTCTCATGCGCTTCTCATGCGCCCGCCCAGCACGGTGGTGCGCAGTCCACGAAGGGAGGCGCGGTGTCCGAACAGGCCGCACCCGATATCGAACTGGCCGCCGTAGAAGTCATCCGGGAGGTCCTGTCCCACCAGCGCAGAATGAGAGAAGGCGGATGCGCCGGGCGGGTCTGCCTGCGGTGCGTCAGACATCACCTGGACGCGGTGCGCGGCGCCATGGAGGCCGGCCGGCGGATCGAATTCGTCCTCCCGGCCTTCCCCACGAAGTCCCCGAACCCGGCCAAGGTGCTCGGCCCGCTGCCGGACCTGGCCGAGGAACTCGCCCTGCGCTTCCTGAACTCGCTGTGCGAGCGCATCGCCGAGGTCCACCCGCCGGGAGCCGCCATCCTCATCTGCTCCGACGGGCGGGTCTTCAACGACCTGCTCGGCGTGAGCGACGAGAACGTCACCGCCTACGCACACGCACTCGACGCGATGATCAGGAGGATCGGCGCCACCCACCTCGAACAGTTCAGCCTCGACGACGTCTACCGCGGCGCCGGGCACGAGGACATGCGCGCCATGCTCTCGGCCGGCCACGCCCCGACGCTGGACGAACTCCGCGAGGAAGTACGCGCCGGGGGCGCCCCGCTCGCCATGTACCGGGGCATCACCCGCTTCATGCTGGAGGACCTGTCCGGCCCCGGCTACACGGGAACCCGCTCCGCCCTGCAGCGCAAGTGCCGCGACCTCGCGTACCGCGTCATCCAGCGCAGCCGGGCGTGGGGCAACCTGCTGGACCGGCTCTTCCCCACGGCGATCCGCCTGTCCATCCACCCGCAGCCGTGCAGCACGGGAAAGATCGGCATCCTGCTCGCCGACACCCCCGACACCTGGCTGACGCCCTGGCACAGCGTCGCGGTCGCGTCCGGCGGGCGCTTCACGCTCATGAAGCGCGCGGAGGCCGAGGAGGCCGGCGCCGAGCTCGTCCTCGCCGCGGGAAGCCCCAGCCACTACGTGCTGGAGCCGGCCGTCGAGCCCGCCGTCCCCCGGCCCGCCGCCGTGCCCGGGCCTCCGCCCGCGCACCGCGACCCCTGGAACCAGGCCTGCGCGTAACGGCCCGGCGTACGTCCGGCGCATCCCCCTCACATTCCTCTCACCCCCACAGGAGAGCCCCCATGACTGCTGAGCACGTGACCGCTGAGCACGACGCAGAAACGGCCCGCACGGCCCCGGCCGACGCAGCCACGGCCGTGGACGACGTCCTCACCGACCTGCGCCACGCCGTCGCGCCGATCGAACCCTTCGGCCTGGCGATACAGGCGCTGGAGCCGGGCCTGCACGTCCGCGACCTGCCCGTCGCACCGCTGCGCTCGCTCGTCCGCGAGCACCACCTCGTCCTGCTGCGCGACTTCGGCTCCTTCGACGGTCCGGACGAGCTCTCCGCCTACTGCGAGCGCTGGGGCGAGCCCAGCGTGTGGCCCTTCGGCACCGTGCTCGAACTCGTCGAGCAGGAGAAGCCCGAGGACCACATCTTCGACTCCAGCTACATGCCGATGCACTGGGACGGCATGTACCGCGAACAGATCCCGGAGTTCCAGGTCTTCCAGTGCGTCAGCGCCCCCGGGGCGGAGAACGGCGGCGAGACGACCTTCTCCCACACCACCGCCGTGCTGGAGCGCACCGACCCGCGGACCGTCGCCCAGTGGTCGCAGGTGACCGGCACCTACCACCGCGCGATGGAGTTCTACAACAGCGTCACCGTCTCGCCGATCGTGACCACCCACCCCGTCCACGGCGCCCCGGTCATCCGCTACAACGAGCCCACCGCCGCCGGCGACGCCGGGTTCGTCAACCACCCCGACCTGCAGTTCACGGGCCTGCCCGACGACGGGATCGCCGAGATGCACCGCAGCCTGCGGGCCGCGCTGTACGACCCGGCGCACTTCTACGCCCACAGCTGGCGGACGGGTGATGTGGTCTTCGCCGACAACTACACGCTGCTGCACGGCCGGAACGCCTTCACCAGCGGTGCCCCCCGGCACCTGCGCCGCGTCCAGGTGCTCGGCACCCCGGCGCTCGACAACCCGGGGCTGGTCCGATGACCGCCACCGGCAGCCTGATGACGGGCGACGAGTACCTGGAGAGCCTGCGCGACGGCCGCCAGGTGTTCCTGAACGGGGAACGCGTCAAGGACGTCACCCGCCACCCCGCCTTCCGCAACTCCGCCCTGTCGGTGGCCCGCCTCTACGACGCCATGCACGACCCGGCCACCTCCGGCGCCCTCACCGGCGTCGACGAGGCCACGGGCATCCGTACGCACAAGTTCTTCAAGCCCAGCCGCTCGGCGGCCGAGCTGGTGGAGGCCCGCGAGGCCATCGCCACGTGGGCGAGGATGAGCTACGGCTTCCTCGGGCGCACCCCCGAGTACAAGGCATCCTTCATGGCCGGCCTCGGCGTCAACGCCGGCTACTACGGCCAGTTCGCCGCCAACGCCACCGCCTGGTACACCGAGTTCGCCCGCAAGGCGCTCTACCTCAACCACGTCATCATCAACCCGCCCGTGGACCGCAAGCGGGCGATCCACGACATGGAGGACGTGTTCGTGCGCGCCGTGCGCGAGACGGACGCGGGCGTCGTGGTCAGCGGGGCGAAGATGCTGGCGACGGGCTCGGCCATCACCAACGCGGGCTTCGTCGCCCCCGTCGGATCGGCGGCCCTCGCGCCCGGCAAGGCGGAGGCCTTCGCCCTGGTCTTCTTCGTCCGCATGGACAACCCGGGCGTGAAGCTCGTCTGCCGCACCCCCTACGCGCAGCACGCCACGAGCCCCTTCGACGCCCCGCTCAGCAGCCGCTTCGACGAGAACGACAGCGTGCTCCTGCTCGACGAGGCGCTGATCCCCTGGGAGGACGTCCTCGTCCACCGGGACGTCAAGCGCGCCACCGGCTTCTACGCCACCTCCGGCTTCCCGAACCTGTACAACTTCCAGTCCGGCATCCGCCTGAGCGTGAAGCTGGAGCTCATGGCCGGGCTGCTCGCCCGCGGCACCCGGGCCAACGGCACCGACGAGTTCCGCGGCGTCCAGGCCGCCGTGGGCGAGGTCATCACCATGCGGGACATGGTGTGGGCGCTGACCTCGGCCATGGCCCACGACCCCGAGCCGGGCAGCGGCGGCACGGTCGTGCCCCGCCTGGAGCACGCCTCCGCGATGCGGATGTACAACGCCCAGGTGTGGGACCGCGTCCACGAACTGTTCGAGACCACGCTCGGCGGATCGCCCCTCGCCGTGCCCTCCGGCGCCCGCGACCTGGCCGACCCCGAACTGCGGCCGCTCATCGACCGCTTCTACCGCGGCGCGGACACCTCCGCCCTCGACCGGATCAAGCTCCTCAAGCTGGTGTGGGACGCGATCGGTACCGAGTTCGGCGGCCGGCACGAGCTGTACGAGCGCAACTACTCGGGCAACGGGGAGCAGGTCCGCCTCGACGCGCTCCGCTGGGCGACAGGGCGCGGCAGCCTCGCCCGCTACGAGGCGCTCGTCCAGGACTGCCTCGACGACTACGACCTCGACGGCTGGCGCCGGGGCCCCTGGCGCGACCCCGCCTCCACCGACTGAGACCGCCCACACCGACCGGGAACGGAGCACCACCATGTGCGGCATCACCGGCTGGGTCGCCTTCGGGCGCGACCTCACGGCCGAACAGCGGACCGTGGACGCCATGACCGACACCCTGGCCCCGCGCGGGCCGGACGCCCGCGGCGTGTGGCTGGACACCCACGCCGCCCTGGGACACCGGCGGCTCGCCGTCATCGACCTGGAGCACGGCACGCAGCCCATGCACACCCCGGAGACCGGACCCGGCGGCGACCGGCCCCGCGCCGTCATCTCCTACGGCGGCGAGATCTACAACTTCCGCGAGCTGCGCGAGGAACTCGTCCTCCTCGGGCACCGGTTCACCACCCGCAGCGACACGGAAGTGGCCCTGCGCGCCTACCTGCAGTGGGGCACGGACTTCGCCCGCCGCCTCAACGGCATGTACTCCATCGCCATCTGGGACACCGCCCGCGAGGAGCTGCTCCTGGTGCGGGACCGGCTGGGCGTCAAGCCGCTCTTCTACCACCTCACGGCCGACGGCCTGCTCTTCGGCTCCGAGCCCAAGGCCGTCCTCGCCAACCCCCTGGCCGACGCCTCCGCCGGAGCGGAGGAGCTGTGCGACGCGCTGCTGTTCCTGCGCACCCCGGGACGCGTGCCCTTCCGCGGCATGCGCGAACTGAAGCCCGGCCACCTGCTGCGGGCCGGCCGCGACGGCATCACCGAGGAGCGCTACTGGGCCCTGGAGGCCCGCCCGCACACCGACGACCTGCCCACCACCGTGGCCACCGTCCGCGAGCTGCTCGACGACATCGTCCCCCGGCAGATGGCCGCGGACGTGCCCCTGGTCTCCCTGCTGTCCGGAGGGCTCGACTCCAGCACCGTCACCGCCCTCGCGGCCCGGGCGCGCGCCGCCGACGGCGACCGCCTGTCCACCTTCTCCGTCGACTTCACCGGTCACACGGAGAACTTCCGGGCCGACGCCATCCGCCCCACTCCCGACGGGCCGTACGCCCTCGAAGTCGCCCGGCACATCGGCAGCGACCACCACGCGATCGTCCTCGACCGCACCCGCCTGCTCGACCCGGCCGTCCGCCGCACCGTCCTCGGCGCCTGGGACCTGCCGTTCAACTTCGCCGACCTCGACGTCTCGCTGTACCTGCTCTTCGCCGCCGTCCGGCAGCACGCCACGGTGGCGCTCTCCGGAGAGGGCGCGGACGAGGTCTTCGGCGGCTACCTGTGGTTCTCCGACCCCGGGGCGCGCAAGGCCGAGACCTTCCCCTGGCTCAAGCTGGGCGCCCACCGCGGCCTCGACCCGCGGTCGCTGTTCCACCCCTGGTTCATCGACGGGATCGACCTGGCGGAGTACGAGGCCGACCTCTACCGCACGGCGCTCGCCGAGGTCCCCGTCCTCGACGGGGGAGACACCGAGAACGCTGCGGAGCGGCGCACCCGCGAACTGGGCTACCTGACGCTGACCCGCTGGCTGCCCATCCTGCTCGACAAGAAGGACCGCATGGGCATGGCCAGCGGCCTGGAAGGGCGGGTCCCGTTCTGCGACCACCGCCTCGTCGAGTACGTCTTCAACGTCCCCTGGGAGATGAAGACCTTCAACGGCCAGGAGAAGGCACTCCTGCGGGAAGCCGCCTCCGGCCTCCTTCCGCAGTCGGTGCTGCGCCGCAAGAAGGCCGCCTACCCGTCCATTCAGGACCCCGCCTACGACCGCTCCCTCATCACCGGGCTCGCCGCCGCGGCGGGCGACGGGGACGCGCCGCTCAGCCCGTTCCTCGACGGAGACGCGGTGCGGCGGATGACCGCCAGGACGGCCACCGGCAGCCTGTCCGAGTTCGAACGGATCCTCGTGGAGTCCACGGTCCGCATGGACGACTGGCTGCGCACGTACGACGTCGAACTGACCGATGTGAAGGGAACGCACTGATGCACGCGATCGAGATCCGCGAGACCGGCGGACCCGAAGTCCAGCTCTACGTGGAGAAGCCCGATCCGGGGCAGCCCGGCGAAGGACAGATCCTCGTCGAACTCGCCGCGGCCGGAGTCAACTTCATCGACCTCTACCGGCGCGAGGGCCGCTACCCGCTGCCCGTCCCCTGCGTGCCCGGCGAAGAGGGCTCCGGCACCGTCCGGGCCGTCGGCCCCGGCGTCACCCGCTTCGCGCCCGGCGACCGCGTCGCCTGGACGACCGTGCTCGGCAGCTACGCCGAACACGTCCTCGTGCCCGAGGACAAGGCCATCGTCGTGCCCGGCGCCATCGACCTGCCGACGGCCGGCGGCGTGCTCGTCCACGGCATGACCGCCCACTTCCTCGCCCACGACTCCTACCCGGCCCGGGAGGGCGAGACGGTCCTCGTCCACGCCGCCGCCGGCGGCGTCGGCCTGCTGCTCACCCAGATGCTCAAGCGGCGCGGCGCCCGCGTCATCGGCACCGTGTCCACGGAGGAGAAGGAACGCACCGCGCGCGCCAACGGCGCCGACGAGGTCGTCCGCTACACCGAGACCGGCGACCTGGCCGCCGAGGTCCGCGCGCTCACCGGCGGGGAGGGCGTCCACGCGGTCTACGACGGCGTCGGCGCCGCCACCTTCGACGCGAGCCTCGCCTCGCTGCGCACCCGCGGCACGCTGGTCCTCTTCGGGGGCGCCAGCGGCGCCGTGCCGCCGGTCGACGTGATGCGGCTGCTGTGGGGCGGCTCGCTGACCCTGACCCGGCCCTACCTGGAGCACTTCCGGGCCACCGCCGAGGAGTTCGAACGGCGGGCGGGCGAGGTGTTCCGGGGCATCGCCGACGGCACGCTGACGTTCACCGTCGCGGGCACCTACCCCCTCGCCGAGGCGCACCGCGCACACACCGACCTGGCCTCCCGCCGCACCTCCGGAAAGCTCCTCCTCGTCCCGTAAAGGAGACCGCCCATGGGCGACATCGCCGGTGCGGGCCTGCTCTCGCACGCGCCCGTCATCATGTTCCCCGAGCCCGCCCGGATCGAGGCCAACGGAGGCCGCGACTTCACGCTCGCGACCGGCCTGGAACAGCTCCGGAGCGAGCTGACCGACCCGGCGGGACACCCGCCGGAGTACGACACCGTGGTGGTCTTCGACTCCCACTGGGCGACGACCACCGAGGCCGTCATCACAGCCCACCCGCGCCGTACGGGCCTGTTCACCTCCGACGAGATGCCGGGCGCGATCAGCCGGCTCCCGTACGACCTCCCCGGCGACCCGGAACTGGCCCACGCGGTCGCCGCGCTGGCGGAGGAGCGGAAGGTATGGATCGCCGCCAACGACGACCCGCACCTGCCGATCCACTACGCGACGCTCAACCTCTGGACGTACCTCGGACAGGGCGCCGGCGCGGGCACGGCGGGCGGCAGGCCCTGGGTGTCCGTCTCGGTCTGCCAGACGGCGACCACCGAGGACTTCCTGAAGATCGGCCGGATCGTGGGGGAGGCCGTCGGCGGCCTCGACCGCAAGGTGCTGCTGCTCGCCTCGGGCGGCCTCTCCCACCGCTTCTGGCCGCTGGCCGAGCTGCGCAACCGCATGGCCGGGGACCCCGCCAACATCGTCACTGCCGAGGCACGGGCGGCGGACGAACAGCGGATCGCGTGGCTGGAGGCGGGCCGGCACGACCAGGTGATCCGGACCATGCCGGAGTACCTGCGGTACGCACCCGAGGCCCGGTTCGGCCACTACCTGATGCTGGCGGGCGCGCTGGGCGGCGAGGCGTGCGCGGCGCGCGGCCGCCGGTTCGGCGCGTACGAGAACGGGATCGGGACCGGCCAGGTCCACCTCTGGTTCGACCTGCCGGCCGGCGCCGGGGGAAGGTGACCGACCGGTGCTCACCGACGAACGGCTGCTGCGGACCTGCCTGGGGCACTTCGCCACCGGCGTCACGGTGGTGACGTGCGACGTCGACGGCGCCCCGCACGGGGCCACCGTCAACGCCTTCACGGCGGTCTCGCTGGACCCCGCGCTGGTGCTGGTCTCCCTCCACCGCGGCAGCAAGGCCGGCCGGCACCTCGCCGGCGGGCCCGGGGGCAGGCCGTTCACGGTGAACGTGCTCGGCCAGGACCAGAAGGACCTCGCCGAGCACTTCGCGGGCCGGCCGGCAGCGGCACCGCCCCGGTGGGCGCCCCGCCCGCCCACCGGCCTCGCACCCCGCCTCGCGGGCTCGCTCGCGACGCTCGCCTGCACGCCGTGGGCTGTGTACGACGGGGGAGACCACGTGCTTGTCGTGGGCCGGGTCGAGGAGGCCGAGTACCGGGAGGGCGGCCGGCCGCTGGTCTTCTACGAAGGGGAGCTCAGGGGGTTGTAGCAGGGGGCGCAGGGGCGCGGGCCGCGCGGCTTCAGGGCGATGTCAGACCCCCTTGGCACACTGAACGGAAGATCCACCACGAGGTGCCGAGAGGTCCGATGCTCACCACTGTCGCCGTCGAGAACTACCGATCCCTGCGCCGGCTGATCGTCCCCCTGGACCGGCTCAACGTGATCACCGGGGCGAACGCCACCGGGAAGTCCAGCCTCTACCGGGCCCTGCGGCTGCTCGCCGACTCGGCGCGCGGGGGTGCGGTCGCGGCGCTGGCGCGTGAGGGCGGGCTCGCCTCGACGCTGTGGGCGGGGGAGCGGAAGGGCAGCGGGCGCTCCCCGGCCGCGAGCCTCCGGCTCGGGTTCGCCGGGGACGAATTCGGCTACGCGGTCGACTTCGGGCACCCGATACCGACCTCCGGCAGCACGGGCGCGCCGTCCATGTTCAACCTGGACCCCGAGATCAAGCGGGAGTGCACCTGGGCCGGCCCCGTGCTGCGCCCGGCCGCACTGCTCTCCGACCGCTCCGGGCCCGCCGTGCGCACCCGCACGGCGAACGGCAGCTGGCACGACTCGGTGAACGCCGTCCGCCCCTACGACAGCATGCTCAGCGAGCTCGCCGACCCGCAGCTCGCCCCCGACCTGCTGCGGCTGCGCGAGCACATGCGCTCCTGGCGGTTCTACGACCACGTGCGCACCGACGCTCACGCCCCCGCCCGCAACGCCCGGATCGGCACCCGCACCCCGGTGCTCGGCCACGACGGATCGGACGTGGCGGCCGCCCTGCAGACCATCCGCGAGATCGGCGACCACGAGGCCCTGGACGCCGCCGTGGACGCGGCGTTCCCCGGCAGCAGGGTGGAGATCGTCAGCGAGGGCGGCCGGTTCGAGCTCAAGCTGCACCAGCGCGGCCTGCTGCGCCCGCTCGGCGCGGCCGAGCTGTCCGACGGCACGCTGCGCTATCTGCTGTGGACCGCGGCGCTGCTCACCCCGCGCCCGCCCGCGCTGCTCGTCCTCAACGAGCCGGAGTCCAGCCTCCACCCCGACCTGCTGGCCCCGCTGGCCGACCTGATCCTCACCGCGACCCGGGACACCCAGATCGTGGTCGTCACCCACGCCCCGGGGCTGGCCGACGCCCTCCGCGCCGGCGCCCGGCGCCACCGGCTGGACGTCAACTCGATTGCCCTGGTCAAGGACGGCTCCGGGCAGACGGACGTCGCGGGCCGCGAGAGCCTGCTCGACGAGCCGCTGTGGCACTGGCCCAAGCGCTGACGCCCCGCCAGGACCCGTAAGGGGCCCGGGGGGAGCCTCCGGCCGGGGGAGCGGCCGGTGTCGGTCCCCGCAGCTAGAATGCGGCGTTTGTTCGATTGGGTGGGCCGCGCCGTGCCGCGGTCCCTGAGCCGTGGGGGGTACCGCATGAGGGCGAGACTGAGAGAGACCGCGGAAGAGCTGGCCGGCCTGCTGTGGCGGGAGTACATCGTCTACCGCGACCGGTCGGGGGAGGTGGTGATCCGGGGCGAGCACGTCCAGCGCTGGATCAGCCTCGCCCCCGCGGCCGGCGCCGACGAGATACTCGTCCGCGCGGGCCGCATCCTGGACGGCGGCACCACCGCCCCGGCGCGC
>NZ_JBAMDC010000225.1:0-11202 GCF_036961605.1 Streptomyces sp. KLMMK | reverse complement strand
CGACGCTGCCGTCGACCAGCACGATGCCGGCCGTGCGCTGCGGGTGCAGCCGGGCGAACGCCTCGGCGTGGAAGCCGGCCAGGGAGTGGCCGACGACCGTCGCGGGCTCGCGCAGGCCCAGCGCGTCGAGGACGCCGGCTATCCGGTCGGCCTCGCCCGCGGCGGTGGGCGGCTCCAGGGGCGGGGCGCTGAAGCCGAGGCCGGGCCGGTCGAAGCGGACGACAGTGCGGTGCGGGGTGAGGAGCGGCACGACGGGCTCCCAGTCGAACCAGCCCATGCCGAGCCCGGCGCTGAGCACGCACACCGGCCCCGACCCCTCGCGCACCACGTGCAGCGGCACCCCGCCGACCTTCAGCATGCGCCCCGGCGGCCGGGCCGCCTCGCGCCCGGGCGTCCGCGGCCGCACCGTACCGTTCACGCCGCTGCCGCCGTTCGCGCTGTTCATGGGCTCCCCCTCGTCGCTCTCCGACAAGCTAACGGACGAGGCTCTCCCGGTGCTCCGGTGCCACCCAGTGGGGTTTGCGGAACCGCAGGAACGCCAGCGGCGCGAGGAACCCCAGGACGAGCAGTCCGCCGCCGACGGTGAGCAGGTAGCGCCACAGCGGACCGCCGCCGAACTGCTCGGGCGGCACGAAGCCGATGCACATGGCGGCGAGCGAGGCCGCGAAGCCGACGCCGGCGACGAGGTGCAGGGCGGGCACGCGGAAGCCGCGCGGCCGGTCCGGCTGGGTGGCCCGCAGGCGCACGGCGGCGGCGAACATCAGCAGGTAGACGACGAGGTAGATCTGCGTGGTGATCACGGAGAAGATCCAGTACGCGCTGGAGACGTCCGGGACGAAGGCGTAGAGGAGCGCGATGACGGTGGTCAGCCCGCCCTGGGCGACCATGATGTTGCGCTGGACGCCGTTCTTGTTGAGCTTCTGCAGCACGGGCGGGAGGTAACCCTCCTGCCGGGCGACCATCAGCAGCCCCTTGGACGGCCCGGCCAGCCACGCGAGCATGCCGCCGAGCGCCGCCGCGACGAGCAGCACGCCGACGACCTTGGTCAGCCAGCCCACGTGGAAGTGGTCGAAGAAGCCCTGGAAGGCCTGCATCACTCCGGCGGTGAGGCTGAGGTCCTCGCCCGGCATCACCCAGCTGATGGCCAGGGCGGGCAGGATGAAGATCAGCAGGACGAGGCCGGTGGCCGCGAACACCGAGCGCGGGAACTGCCGGCCGGGCTCGCGCAGCGAGGAGACGTGGACGCCGTTCATCTCCATGCCCGCGTACGACAGGAAGTTGCCGACGATCAGCACGAGGCTGGCCAGGCCGGTCCACGGCGGCAGGAGGTGGCCGCCGTCCATGGGCGCGGCGGAGGCGTTGCCCTGGCCGAGGAAGACCAGGCCGAGGACGACGAGGACGACGCCCGGGATCAGGGTGCCGATGACGAGGCCCACGCTGGAGAGCCCGGCCACGGCCTTCGTGCCGCGGGAGGAGATCAGCACGCCGGCCCAGTAGACGACGACGATCACGATGGCGACGTAGACGCCGTTGTCGGCGAGCCGCGGGTCGACGACGTACGCGAAGGTGCTCGCCACGTAGGCCAGCAGGCTCGGGTAGTAGGCGATCGTCATCGCGAACTGGCACCACACGGCCAGGAAGCCCAGCGGCTTGGAGAGCCCCTCGCTGACCCAGCGGTAGATGCCGCCGGTCCAGCCCGAGGCGAGCTCGGCGGAGACCAGGGCGGTCGGCAGCAGGAAGACCACGGCCGGGAGGAGGTAGAGGAAGACGGCGGCGAGCCCGTAGAGCGCCATGGACGGCGAGGGCCGCAGGTTGGCGACGGAGGCGGTGGTCATCATCGCGAGGGTCACCCACGAGATGAACTGCGGCTGCGGGGCCGCCGGCGGTGCGGGGACGGAGGCGACGGGACGGTCGTCCCTCACCTGTTCCGTGATGGTCATGGGAGGGGGAGCGTCCTTCAAGCCGTACGTCAATCGTTTTCGCCCCATAATCCCATTTCCGGGGCCGTGGAACGGGCATACCCCGCGGGGGTAGGGTGCGAGAGTGATCCGTAACGGACAGCAGGGGACGGCGGCCGCGTGGTGCGGGCGCCTTCTGCTGCTCTCCGCCCTGCTGCTGGGCATCGTCACGATGCACACGCTGGGACATCCGACGGGCCACGCGGGTACGGGCACGGGCCACAAGGCCGGTACGCATGCGGCGGCCGGGACACATGCAGTGGCCGGGGCACATGCGGCAGCCGGGGCGGACGAAACCTCAGGGTCGCATCCGCAGGCGCACTCCGCCGCCCCCGCCCCCGCTCCCGGCCCCACCGCCGGCGACCCCCTCTCCGCCCCCGGCATGGACCCCATGTCGGTCTGCCTGGCCGTCCTCGGCACCGCCCTCCTGGCGCTCGTCCTGCTGCTGGTCACCGCCGCCCTCCGCCGTCCCGCCGCGGCCATGGCCGCGGTCCGGGCGCGGCTGCTGCGGGCCCTGTGGCCGATCCCGCCGCCTCCGCGGCACAAGTCCCTCGCGCGGCTGTCGGTGCTGCGGGTGTAGGAGCGCGCGTCCACGCGTCCCCACCCCCTCTTCACCGATCCCTCAGAGGTGCACCCACCCATGCGTACGCACACCCGTACCCACACCCGCCGCGCCGTGCTCGGCGCCGGCCTCGCCGCCGCCGGGAGCGGCCTGCTCGCCGCCTGCTCCGACGGCGCCGGCGGTTCCTCCTCCCCCTCCGCCGCGCCCGCCGCCTTCGTCGCTCCGGACGGCGCGGAGGTCGCCGCGGCCGAGGCGAAGCGCGGGAGCGGCCCCGTCCGCAACGTCCGGCTCACCGCCACCCGTGCGCAGATCGACCTGGGCGGCCGTACGGTCGGCACCTGGGCCTACGGCGACCGGCTGCCCGGCAAGGAGGTCCGGGTCACCGCGGGCGACACCCTCGCCCTCACCCTCGCCAACCACCTGCCCGAGCCCACGTCGATGCACTGGCACGGGCTCGCGCTCCGCAACGACATGGACGGCGTTCCGGGCGTCACGCAGCAGCCGGTCAGGGCGGGGGCGTCGTTCACGTACCGCTTCGCGGTCGCGCACCCCGGCACGTACTGGTTCCACCCGCACTCGGGCGTCCAGCAGGACCGCGGGCTGTACGCGCCGCTGATCGTGGAGGACCCCAAGGAGCCGCTGCAGTACGACAAGGAGTGGGTCGTCGTCCTCGACGACTGGGTGGACGGGGTGGACGGCAGCACGCCGGACGCGGTGCTGGCGGAGCTGGCCAAGGGCATGGACCACGGCATGGGGGGCATGGACCACGGCGGGGGCGGCCCGGGCCACGGCGGGGGCGGCGGAGGCGGCATGCACCACATGTCGATGACGTCCGCGGCGTCGGAGAAGTCACCGTCCCGCATGCTGATGGGGGCCACCAGCCCCCTCCTCGGCGGGGACGCGGGCGACGTCGCCTACCCGTACTACCTGGTCAACGGGCGCGCCCCGGCCGACCCCGAGACCTTCGCGGCGAAGCCGGGCGACCGGATCCGCATCCGCTTCGTCAACGCGGGCGGGGACACCGCCTTCCGCGTCGCCCTCGGCGGCCACCGGATGACGGTCACCCACACCGACGGCTTCCCCGTCGAGCACGCGGAGACGGACGCGCTGCTGCTGGGCATGGGCGAGCGCTACGACGTGCTGGTCGAGGCGAAGGACGGCGTCTTCCCGCTGACGGCGCTGGCCGAGGGCAAGAAGGAGGCCGCGCTGGCGCTGCTGCGGACGGGCGGCGGTGCGGCCCCCGACGCGTCGGCGCGCCCGCGCGAGCTGGACGGGCAGCTCCTCACCGCCGACCGGCTCAAGGCCGGCAAGGCCGTGCGGCTGCGGGACCGCGCCCCCGACCGGACGGTCACGCTCCGGCTGACCGGTTCGATGGCGAAGTACGACTGGGCGATCAACGGGGAGAAGTACGCGCCCTCGCGGCGGCTGCCCGTGGCGGCGGGCGAGCGAGTGCGGCTCTCCTTCGTCAACGCGACCACGATGTGGCACCCCATGCACCTGCACGGCCACACCTTCGCCCTGCCGGGCGGGGGCCCGCGCAAGGACACGGCGATCGTGCTGCCCGGCAAGCGGCTGGACGTGGACTTCGACGCCGACAACCCGGGCCTGTGGATGCTCCACTGCCACAACGTCTACCACTCCGAGTCGGGGATGATGACGCTGCTCGGCTACCGGAAGTAGGCGCGGGAGGGGGCCGGGAACGGGCGGGCGGGCCGCGCCCCGCCCGCCCGGCCCCCGGCGTGGGAGCCCCGAGATCGCGTCAGTTGGACGAGTACTGTGGGCGGCGTGCCTCAACTTCGCCTCGCTCTGAACCAGATCGACTCCTGCGTCGGGGACCTCGCCGGGAACGCCGAGTCGATCGTCCACTGGACCCGGCACTCCGCCGGACAGGGCGCCCACCTGGTGGCGTTCCCCGAGATGGCGCTGACCGGCTACCCCGTCGAGGACCTGGCCCTGCGCGGCTCCTTCGTGGAGGCCTCGCGCGCCGCGCTGCACGCGCTCGCCGCGCGCCTCGCCGACGAGGGCCTCGGCGAACTGCCGGTGGTCGTCGGGTACCTGGACCGCAGCGAGGAGGCGCGCCCGCGCCTGGGCCGCCCCGCGGGCGCCCCGCGCAACGCCGCGGCCGTGCTGCACCGCGGCGCGGTCGCCCTGGCCTTCGCCAAGCACCACCTGCCGAACTACGGCGTCTTCGACGAGTTCCGGTACTTCGTGCCCGGCGACACCATGCCGGTGATCCGGGTGCACGGCGTGGACGTGGCCCTCGCCATCTGCGAGGACCTGTGGCAGGAGGGCGGCCGGGTGCCCGCCGCGCGCTCCGCGGGCGCCGGGCTGCTGCTGTCGGTCAACGCCTCCCCGTACGAGCGGGAGAAGGACGACACCCGCCTGGAACTGGTGCGCAAGCGCGCCCAGGAGGCCGGCTGCACGACCGCGTACCTGGCCATGACCGGCGGCCAGGACGAGCTGGTCTTCGACGGCGACACGATCGTCGTCGACCGCCACGGCGAGGTCGTCGCGCGCGCCCCCCAGTTCGAGGAGGGCTGCATGCTCCTCGACCTCGACCTGCCGGCCGCCGCCGGCGGGCCGCCGACCGGGACCGCCGGCGACGGCCTGCGCATCGACCACGTCACCCTCTCCGCGGACCCGCTCCCGCCCTACGAGCCGGAGACGCCGGGCGGTGCGGCGCCGCACCTCGGCGACGATGCCGAGGTCTACCAGGCCCTGGTCACCGGCCTGCGCGCGTACGTCACCAAGAACGGCTTCCGCAGCGTCCTCATCGGCCTGTCCGGCGGCATCGACTCCGCGCTCGTCGCGGCCCTCGCCTGCGACGCCGTCGGGCCGGAGAACGTGTACGGCGTCGCCATGCCCTCGCGCTACTCCTCCGAGCACTCGATCTCCGACGCCGAGGAGCTCGCCCGCCGCACCGGGCTGAACTTCCGCACCGTCCCGATCGCGCCGATGTTCGACGCCTACATGGGCGCGCTGGGCCTGACCGGCCTCGCCGAGGAGAACCTGCAGTCGCGGCTGCGCGGCACGATGCTGATGGCCATCAGCAACCAGGAGGGCCACATCGTCCTCGCCCCGGGCAACAAGTCCGAGCTGGCGTGCGGCTACTCCACGCTCTACGGCGACTCGGTCGGCGCGTACGGACCCATCAAGGACGTCTACAAGACCTGGATCTTCCGCCTGGCCAAGTGGCGCAACGCCGACGCCGGCTCCCGCGGCGAGACCCCGCCCATCCCGGAGAACTCCATCACCAAACCCCCGAGCGCCGAACTCCGCCCGGGCCAGGTGGACACGGACTCCCTGCCGGACTACGAGGTCCTCGACCGCATCCTGGAGCTCTACGTCGACCGCGACCGCGGCCACGCGGACATCGTCGCCGAGGGCTTCGACACGGAGCTCGTCACGCGTGTTCTGCGGATGGTCGACACGGCGGAGTACAAGCGGCGGCAGTACCCGCCGGGCACGAAGATCTCGGCGAAGGGGTTCGGGAAAGACCGGCGGTTGCCGATTACCAATCGGTGGCGGGAGACGGGGTGAGGCGGGCGGTCGCACGACCGCCCCGGAAGAGCTGGTGGGGCCGCAGATCTGCGGCCCCACCAGCTCTTTACCGTCTCGCCACATTGGCGAAAATAGGACGGTGAAGATCGTACCGAGTGGTAGGTTACAGATCTGACTTTTCCGAATCCGGGGGGATTCCACGTGTTTTCGCGCGCATGCAAGCTTCTGATCAGCGGAGCCGGTACGGCGGCCGTCGTCCTGGGCACTGCCGCGCCCGGCATCGCGGCGGGTACGCCCGAGCCCGGCGGCGACACCCTGCCCCACGCGATCGAGACCCTCGACTACCCGGGCGCCGCGGAGATCTACAAGGAGCGGGGCATCAAGCTCTGGCGCGGCGACGGGCACATCATCCTGGGCGACTGCAGGACTGTCACCGATATCGTTGTCTTCACCAACAAGCAGGACGGCCCGGACCAGGGCAAGCACTGCTTCAAGGTGACGGGAAGCCAGAAGACCGGACGACTCGACATGTACGTCGAGGGCGTGACCGCGGTCTCGGCCGGCCAGTACAACGCCGAGGCCTTGGTCAGCGAGTTCCCGGGCCGCTTCGAGGTGCCCAAGGGCCTCACCAAGCATTTCGACAAGCCCGTCGTCCTGAGCCGGATCAAGGTCTGACACACGACTTCGCCCGCTCTTCCTTCCCATCGCTCTTCATCCGGGCCGCGGCACGCCGGGCCCACGGAGGACACCATCATGACTTCCCTGCGTCCGCGCGCCGCATGGATGACCGGCCTGCTCGCATCCGCCGTCGCGGCAAGCCTGCTGACCAGCACCCCCGCACATGCGGTTGCCGGCGACGAGACCGCTGACGGCGCCTACGCCTTCACGGCGAAGCTCGACATCGAAGGACGGCGCTACTGCTCCGCCGCCCTCGTCGAGCAGGAGTGGCTGATCAGCGCCGCCAGCTGCTTCACCGACGACCTGACCAAGGACCGCTACGTCCCCGAGGGCGCTCCCCGGCTGAAGACGACCGCCACCATCGGCCGCACGGACATCACGGGCAAGGGCGGCAGCGTGGTGGACGTCGTCGAGCTCGTCCCGCACAAGGACCGCGACCTGGTGATGGCGCGGCTGGCGCGGCCGGTCACGGACGTCAAGCCGGTCCGCTTCAGCCCCGACCGGCTGATGGCGGGAGAGACCGTCCGGGTGACCGGCTACGGCCGGACCAAGGACGAGTGGGTTCCCGACCGCATGCACGACGCCGAGTTCAAAATCGACTCGCTCGGCAACGGCACCATGAACCTGACCCCCACGTCGCCCGGCGCCGCCGTGTGCGCGGGGGACACGGGCGGGCCCGCCTTCAAGGACGTCGGCGGCTTCTACGAGCTGGTCGGCATCCACAACACCTCCGGACAGGGCGGGTGCTTCGGCTCGGACAAGTCCGAGACGCGCCGCACGGCCACCGAGACCCGTGTCGACGACATCAAGGGGTGGGTCCAGGCCACCACCGCCCGCACGGTCCTGTCCCGGCACGACTGGAAGAACGCCGTCCACTCGGTCTCGGGGGACTTCACCAGGGATTACCGCAGGGGCACCGCCCCCCGCAAGGACCTGTTCGTCGTCTGGGCCGACGGCTCGGCGAGCATCTTCCAGGGCAGCGACCCCACGAACGACAGCCGCCCCTTCTCGGCGGAGTACCTGGTCGCTCCCAAGGGCAGCTACTGGAAGAACGCCGAAGCGATCACCGGCACCCGCGTCACCGACGACATCTCCAGTGGCACCCACACCGACGGGCTCACCGTCCGCTGGAACACCGGCAAGCTCTCGACCTTCACCCACGTCGACGAGCACGGCTTCTTCGAGGAGAAGACGCTCGCCTACAGCAACAGCTGGAAGAACGCCCGCCTCATCACGGCCGGCCGCCACACCGCCAACGACCTGCGTGACGACCTGGTCGTGCTGTGGGCGGACGGCTCCACCTCCATGTACTCCGACACCGGCGCCAACGGCGTCGCCAAGGAGACGCAGCTGACCCGGGCGAACCCGGCCTGGACCCAGGCCGCACAGCTCACCTCCGGCGGGTTCGGCGGCAAGACCGACGCCCTCGTCATCCGCTGGAACAACGGCAGCGCCGACCTCTTCCCCGGCGTCGACACGGACGGCTTCCACAGCAAGGTCAACCTCCGGCCGGAGGGTTCGGCCTGGAAGTACGCCCAGGTCCTGACGGCCGGCACGTTCAATGGGGACTGGTCGGGCGGCGACCTCCTCGTCCGCTGGGCCGACGGCAACCTCAGCTACTACGCCGACGTGGACGCCTCCGGCGCCCGCAAGGAGATCCAGCTCGTCGGCTGACAGCCCTCTCCCGCCGCTCGCGTTAGCATTGCTTGATTATTCAAGCAATGCTAACGGAGTGAGTCCGCAGTGAAGGTCGAGATCTACAGCGACATCGCCTGCCCCTGGTGCCACGTCGGCAAGAGCCGCTTCGAGCAGGCCCTGGCCGCGTTCCCCGGTGCCGACGGCGTCGAGGTGGTCTACCGGCCCTTCCAGCTCGACCCGCACGCCCCCGAGGAGCCGCTGCCCCACCGCGAGGTGCTGGCCGCCAAGTACGGGCCGCAGTCCGTCGCCATGGACGACCACATCACGCGGCTGGGCGCGGACGAGGGGCTCACCTTCGACTTCGACACCGTCGTGGAGAACAACTCCCTCCTCGCCCACCGGCTCCTGCGCTTCGTCCTGGAGGAGTACGGGCCGGACGTCCAGGCCCGGCTCAAGGGGCGGCTGCTGGAGGCCCACTTCGGTGAGGGGCTCGACATCGGCGACCGCGAGCACCTGACGGACGCCGCCGTCGCCGTGGGCCTGGACCGCGATCCCGTCGCCGTCTTCCTCGACGGCGACGACCTGCACGACGAGGTCCTCGACGAGATCGAGGAGGCGCGGCAGCGGGGCGTCACCGCGGTGCCGACGTTCGTGTTCGAGGGGCAGTGGGCCGTCCAGGGCGGGCAGGACCCGGCCACCTTCCTGGAGATCCTCCAGCAGGTCGCGGAGGCGACGGGGGCCGGGGCGAGGACCGGAGCAGAGGCCGGGGCCGGAGCGGGCGGGGCCTGCGCGGACGGCGCCTGCGCGGTCTAGCCCGAGCGCTGGGCGCCGCGTACCTCCAGGCCGTCCAGGAGGCGCCGCGTGGCCGCCGCGACGGCGGTCACCGCTTCCTCGAACACGGCCTCGTTGTGCGCGGCGGGGTGGTGGAACCCCGACACCTTCCGTACGTACTGCAGGGCGGCGGCGCGGATGTCCTCGTCCTCGACGGAGGGCATCATCGGCGGGCGCAGGGTCTTAATGCTGCGGCACATGAGTCCAGTGTGCCGCAGCGTGACAGTATCGCTGTCATGACTACTTCTGATGTTGCCCAGGACGCGAAGAAGGCCCCGGCGAAGGACCCTTGGGAGCTCCCCGACGTCTCCGGCCTCGTGGTCGGCGTGCTCGGCGGCACCGGTGACCAGGGCCGCGGCCTCGCCTACCGGCTGGCCAAGGCCGGTCAGCAGGTGATCATCGGTTCGCGGGCGGCCGAGCGGGCGCAGGCCGCCGCCGGCGAGCTGGGCCTCGGCATCGAGGGCGCCGACAATGCCGAGTGCGCCCGCCGCAGCGACATCGTGATCGTCGCCGTGCCGTGGGACGGCCACGCCAAGACCCTCGAAGGGCTGCGCGAGGAGCTCGCCGGCAAGCTCGTCGTCGACTGCGTCAACCCGCTGGGCTTCGACAAGAAGGGCGCCTACGCCCTCAAGCCGGAGGAGGGCAGCGCCGCCGAGCAGGCCGCCGCGCTGCTGCCGGACTCGCGCGTCACCGCCGCCTTCCACCACCTCTCCGCGGTGCTGCTGCAGGACCCGGAGACCGAGGCGATCGACACCGACGTGATGGTGCTCGGCGAGGCGCGCGCCGACACCGACATCGTGCAGGCCCTGGCTGGCCGCATCCCCGGCATGCGCGGCGTCTTCGCCGGCCGGCTGCGCAACGCCCACCAGGTGGAGTCGCTCGTCGCCAACCTGATCTCGGTGAACCGCCGCTACAAGGCCCACGCGGGGCTGCGCGTCACCGACGTCTGACCGGCGGCGGGTGGGGGGCCGCCACGCCGCCGCGCCGCCTGAGCGACAATGGCCGGGATCGTGACCGTATGCGCCCCCGGACAGGAGCCGTCCCCCATGCCCCGCCTCGCCCTCTACGCCCTCGCCGTCTGCGTCCTCTCGGTCGCGGCGGCCGTCGTCTCCTTCGCGCAGGGCAGCTGGCTCGGCATCGTCTGGATCCTGATGCTCGGCGTCTCGTCCAACATCGCCTGGTACTACGTGCGCAAGGCGAAGAACGACAAGGCCGCCGCCGAGGGCGGGGACGCGTAGGACGGGCCCCTGCCCCCGGCTCCCCGCCCCGGCCCCTGCCCTCCGCCGCCCCGGGGCGTCAGGCCTCGGGCGCCGGTACCCACCCCTGTGACGAGCCCGGCGGCTGCTGGTAGACGGGCCTGCCCCCGGCTCCGCTGGTGCGGAAGGGCCTGCCCCGGTCGTCGAGCCGGAGGACGCCGCGCCGGTCCCCGCTGGACCACTGCAGTTCCAGGTACCACTTCACGTCGTGCTGCGAGGCGGCCGCCTTGACGTAGAAGACCTCGGGGTCGCTCTCGCTCACCTTGTACGGGAAGTCGCGCTGGCCGGCCTTCGGGGTGACGGCGGGCCGGGCGGCGTCGAGGTCGACGCCGAAGGACTTCGTCGACACGTCCCCGCCGCAGCCGACGCCCATGATGTAGCTGTTCCAGGGCAGCGGCGCCTTCGTGCCCTGGACGCGCACGTGCAGCCCTTCGAGGACGACGGTGTCCTTGCCAGCGCCCTGCAGGGTGATCTCGATGAACTGCCCGCCGGCCGCGACGCCGCCCAGCGCGGACACCCAGCCGGGCGCGTCCTGCTCCGTCGGGGGCGGCGTGACGTCGCCCGGGGCCCGGTCGATCAGGTAGCGCTGGGTGCAGGGGTCCTCGAAGGCGTACGGGCGGACGTGAGCGGTCAGGGGGACGCCCTTCTCCGCGGTGCCGCCGCCCGGCCTGCCCCCGGGGGCCGCGGGGGCGGAGCCGCCCTGCGACGGGGACGCCGCGGGGGTGCCGCTCTCCTTCTCCCCTTCGCTCCGCTCGCCCTCTTCCCGTTCCTCCTTTCC
>NZ_JBAMDC010000224.1:0-11206 GCF_036961605.1 Streptomyces sp. KLMMK | reverse complement strand
CGCACGACGGACCGCGCCGACGAGGTGGCCGCCCGGCAGGGCGTGCGTTCCGCGGACCTTCTGGCGCACGGCATCGTGGACCTCGTGGTCGAGGAGCCGGACGCCGGTGCGGTGTCTCCGGCGTCTCCGGCCTCCCCGGCCTCCCCGGCGGCCTCGGCGACCGACGGTTTTCTGCCGCGCCTCGGGGCCCTCCTCGGGGCCGAAATGACCGCTCTCGGCGCACGCGAGCAGGGCGAACGGCTGGCCGGCAGGCGGGCGCGCTACCGGCGGATCGGGCTGGGAAGCTGAGGCTCCGGCGCCACCAATCTGGGCATTGAGGAAATAGCTGGTGTGCGAACCATCCAGAATTGACAAGGTAAGCCTTACCTAACCTAGGGTCTCCTCCGTGAACGAGACCGCTCCAGGAGCCGTCGCGCCCGCCGTCGGGCGCGCAGCTCCAATTCGCCGGGCCGCCCTGCTCCTCGCAGGCGTGGCCGCGCTCGCCGTGTGCGCCGCGCTCAGCCTCGCGGCGGGCTCGCGCCCGGTGCCCCTGGCCACCGTGTGGCACGCGCTGGCCGGGGACGACGCCGGACGCGACGGCCTGGTCGTCACCGGGCTGCGCGTCCCGCGGACCGTGATCGGCCTCGTCGTCGGTGCGGCGCTCGGCGTCGCGGGCGCCGTCGCCCAGGGCGTCACCCGCAACCCCCTGGCCTCGCCCACCACCCTCGGCATCAACGCCGGGGCGAGCTTCGCGGTCGTCACCGCCATCTACGCGCTGGGCCTCACCCGGCCCGTGGAGTACTTGTGGTTCGCCTTCGGGGGCGCCGCGCTCGCCACCGTCGCCGTGCTGGCGCTCGCCCGCCACGCCGGCGAACTCGACCCCGTACGGCTCGCGCTGGGCGGCACCGTGCTGGCCGCCGTCCTCAGCGCGTGGACCTCCGCGGTGATGCTGGCCAGCCACCGCACGCTGGACGAGGCCCGCTTCTGGCTGGCCGGTTCGCTCGCCGGGCGGCAGACCGACATCCTGCTGCCCGTCCTCGCACCCCTCCTCGCCGGCCTCGTGCTGGCCCTCGCCATCACGCCCGCGCTCAACGCCCTCGCCCTCGGCGACGAGACCGCGCAGGCGCTCGGCGTGCCGGTCGCCAGGGTCCGCGCCGCGGGCGGGCTGGCCGTGGTGCTGCTCGCCGCCTCGTCCGTCGCCGTCGCGGGCCCGCTGTCGTTCGTGGCGCTCGCCGCCCCGCACCTGGTGCGCAAGCTCCTCGGTGCGGACCACCGCTGGCTCGTCCCGGGCTGCCTCGTCGCCGGTCCGCTGCTGCTCCTCGGCTCCGACATCGCCGGCCGGGTCGTCCTGGCCCCCACGGAGATCGAGGTCGGCATCGTCACGGCCTTCCTCGGCGCCCCGATGCTGGCCCTCCTCGCACGGAAGGCGACCCGATGAGCGACCTGACGCAGGGCGCGTACGGGACCGGCTCGCGGCCGGTGGACCGCCCCCGCGCGAGCGGAGGGTCCGCACTCGCCCGGCAGCGGCGCCGCGTCGCCCTCCTCTCCGCCGCGGCCGTCCTCCTCCTCGCCGTCCTCCTCGCCCTGGGCCTGAGCGCGGGCGAAGTCCGCGTGCCGCCCCTGGACGCGCTGCAAGCCCTCTTCGGCATCGGCGACAGCGCCGACGTGATGCTTGTTCAGGAGCTGCGCGCCCCGCGCGCCGTCGCCGCGGTCGTGGCCGGTGCCGGGCTCGCCGTCGCCGGAACGCTGATGCAGCGCGTGCTGCGCAACCCGCTCGCCTCCCCGGACGTGGTCGGCGTGACCGGCGGCGCCTCCCTCGGCGCGGTCGCCGTCCTGGCCACCGGCGCCCCGGCGGCCCTCACCCCGGCCGGAGCGCTCGGCGGCGGCATGCTGGCGGCCCTGTTGCTGGCCGTGCTCTCCTGGCGCGGCGGCGTCACCGTCACCCGCATCGTGCTCGTCGGCCTCGCCGTGCAGCAGGGCCTCGCCGCCGTCGTGAACCTCTTCATCGTCCGGTTCCCCGCCGAACTGGCCGCGGACGCCCTGCAGTGGACCACCGGCTCGGTCTACGGCCGCACCTGGACCGAGACGAACACCGGCGGCGCGCTCGTCCTGGCCGGAGTCCTGCTCGCCCTCGCCGGTCACCGCAGGCTCGCCGTCCTCGACCTCGGCGACGACTCCGCCGGCGGGCTCGGCGTCGCCCCGAACGCGGCCCGCCTCCAGCTCCTCCTGCTCGCCGTCCTCCTGGCGTCCGTCGCCGCCGCCCTCACCGGGCCCGTCGGCTTCGTCGCCCTGGCCGTGCCGCACATCGTGCGGTTCCTGGCCGGGCCCCCGACGGCCGGCTCACTCGTCCTCACCGCGCTCGGCGGCGCCGTCCTGCTGCTCGCCTCCGACCTCGCCGTCCTGCACCTGCTGCCCGTCCACGGCCTGCCCGTCGGGGTCGTCACCGCCACGCTCGGGGCCCCCTGGCTGCTCGTGCTGATGCTGCGTCAACTCAAGCCCACTGCTGGGAGCACCGCCCGATGAGCGACAAGACGATCTCCGCCCCTGCCCCGGACGGGCTCGCCCCCGACGGCCTCGCTTCCGACGGCCGGGCCCCCCACGGCCTCGCCGCCCACGGCCTGAGTCTCGGCTACGCGGGCCGGACCGTCGTGGACGGCGTCGACCTCGCCGTCCCCGGCGGCGCCGTCACCGCGGTCGTCGGCCCCAACGCCTGCGGCAAGTCCACGCTCCTGCGCGGACTCGCCCGCCTGCTGGCCCCCACAGCCGGCACCGTCACCCTCGACGGCGCCGACATCCACCGCATGCCCGCCCGCGCCCTCGCCCGCCGCCTCGGCCTGCTCCCGCAGCAGGCCGTGGCCCCCGAAGGCGTCACCGTCGAAGGGCTCGTGCGCCTCGGCCGCTATCCGCACCAGCGCATGCTCACCCCCTGGTCCAAGGCCGACCAGGCCGCCGTGGAAGCGGCCCTCGCCCGTACCGGCACCGACGTCCTGCGCGACCGCCCGGTCGACCAGCTCTCCGGCGGCCAGCGGCAGCGCGCCTGGATCGCCCTCGCGCTCGCCCAGGACACGCCCCTGCTGCTCCTCGACGAGCCCACCACCTTCCTCGACCTGCGCCACCAGCTCGACGTGCTCGACCTGGTCGAGGAGCTCAACACCGAGGCCGGGCGCACCGTCGTGATGGTCCTGCACGACCTCGGGCAGGCGGCGCGGTACGCCGACCACCTCGTGGTCATGTGCGACGGCAGACCGGCCGCCGCCGGCCCGCCGGCCGACGTCCTCACCGCCGAACTCGTCGAGGAGGTCTTCCAGGTGGAGTGCCGGGTCGTTCCCGACCCGGAGACCGGCACCCCCCTCGTCGTCCCCCGGGCCCGCTCCGGAAGGCGGCGCGCCCCCGACCGGCCCGCCGCCTGAGGCGCGCCCCCCCAGACCCCCACCCCCCACCCCCGCTCCCTTACACAGCACAGACTGGAGTCCGCCGTGACCACCCACCTCCGACCATCCCTGCACCGGCTGCGAAGAGCGCTCGCCGTGTTCCTCACCGTGATCGTCGGCACGGCCGTGCTCGCCGCGTGCGGCGGCGACGAGAAGGCGAAGGACGAGGGCAAGGCCGCGGGCGACACCGGCTTCCCGCGCACGATCACGCACGCCATGGGCACCACCGAGATCAAGAAGAAGCCGGAGCGCGTCGTCGTCCTCGACACCGGCGAACTCGACGACGTCACCATGCTCGGCATCGCGCCCGTCGGCGCGGTCTCCCCGCACATGAAGACCGAGGGCGGCTTCCCGCAGTACCTCGGGTCGAAGACGAAGGACACCAAGGACGTCGGCCCCATGGCCGAGCCGAACATCGAGCGGATCATCTCCCTCAAGCCCGACCTGATCCTGTCCTCCAAGGTCCGCCACGCCAAGGTCTACGACCGTCTCAAGGGCATCGCCCCGACCGTCTTCACCGAGACCACCGGCGCGCCCTGGAAGGAGAACCTCAAGGTCCACGCCAAGGCCCTCGGCCTGGAGAAGGAGGCGGAGACGGCTATGAGCACGTACGAGAAGCGCGCCAAGGCCCTGGGCGAGGAGATCAAGAAGAAGTACGACGGCACGATGCCCACCGCGTCCGTCGTCCGCTTCGTCGCCGGCCCCACCCGCCTCTACCAGAAGGCCTCCTTCAGCGGCATCGTCCTCTCCGACACCGGCCTGCGCCGCCCCGCCTCGCAGGACGTCAACGCCCCGATGACGGACGTCTCGCCGGAGCAGATCGACAAGGCCGACGCCGACCTCGTCTTCGTCACCGTCGCCGACGACCCGAAGAAGACCCAGCAGAGCGCCGTCCAGGACAACCCGCTGTGGAAGGGCCTCGGCGCCGTCAAGAACGACAAGGTCTTCCAGGTGCCGGACGAGACGTGGATGTCCGGCATCGGCCTCCAGGCCGCCAACCGCGTCCTGGAGGACATCGCCAAGGCCGCCGGCGTCGACGCCCCCAAGTAGGCAGGGCCGGGCCGGCCCGCGTGGCCGGCCCGCCCCGCCCGGCCGCCTCGTCCGACCGCCCCGGTCGGCAGCAACCCCGTTCCCCGGACCCGCCGCCGGGCCGACACCCCCTCCTCCTCACCGGCCCGGCGGCGGCCCCCACGCAAGCGCCCCCCCCACGCAAGCGAAGCCCCACGCAAGCGCCCCCCACGCAAGCGAAGCCCCACGCACACCAAGTCCCCCCACACGCCCCAAGCTCCCGGGCATCCCAGGCTCCCCGGCATCCCAAGCCCCACACCCGCCCCATAAGCCACCCGCACCTCCTGTCCCCCCTCAGCCTGTCGAAAGGCGCCTCCCGTGCGGCTCCATCTCCTCGCCCTGAACCCGACCGACTCCGTCACCCTCGGCTTCCTCCCCGCGGCCGCCCGCCTCGGCCTCGAAGTCACCCTCCTCACCGACCGGCCGGACGCCCACCGCCGCGCGTACGAGCAGAGCGTCGCCGACGGCGGCAAGCTGCCCGAGCTCTCCGTCCTCGGCTGCGACGTCACCGACTTCCGCGAGGTCGTCGCCCGGATCTCCGCGCTCGGCCGGCAGGCCCGCCCCGACGCCGTCTTCACCAACAGCGACCACCTCCAGCCCCAGGCCGCCCTCGCCGCCGCCTACTTCGGCCTGCCCGGCAAGGACTGGCGTTCCGCCCTCGACGCCAAGAACAAGGCCCAGCTGCGCCGCCGCCTCGCCGAGACCGGCGCCGACACCGTCCGCTCCGCCGAACTCGCCCCCGGCGACGAGCCGGAGGGCCTGCCCGGCCGGCTCGCGGACCTGGGCCTGTCCTTCCCCTGCGTCGTCAAGCCGCGCGAGGGCGTGGCCAGCGAGGACGTCGTGCTCGCCGAGGACGCGGCGGCCCTCGTCCGCCACTGCCACGACATCCGCGGCCGCAGACCCGGCGCCGCGCTCGTGGTGGAGGAGTACCTGGACGGCGAGCTGCACACCCTGGAGACGCTCGGCGACGGCAGCACCCTGCACGCCCTGGCCTCCTTCCGCACCCGCCTCTCCCCGCTGCCGCACTTCATCGAGGAACGCCTCGACCTGCTGCCCGCGCCGCCGCAGCCGCACACGGAACAGGTCCTCGCACAACTGCGCGCACTCGGCATCGGCTTCGGCGCCTGCCACACCGAATACGTGGTCCAGGGCTCGCGCGCCCGCATCATCGAGGTCAACTACCGGGCCATCGGCGACCAGTGCGACATCGCGCTCGCCGACGCCCTCGGGGTCCCCCTCTTCGAGCACATCCTGCGCACCCACCTCGGCGAGCCGCTGCCCGCGGACCTCGGCGCGCGACCTGACGGGCGGCTGCGCGTGGAGTATGTCTGCGCGGACCGCGGGGGTACGCTCGAAAAAGCCCCCCCGGCGAGCGACACCGAGCGCGACGGCGTACGGCTGGTCTACCGGCCGCTGCGCGGAACCGGCGAGGCGCACCCGCTCCATCGCACCAACCGCGACTACCTCGGCGTCATCAGGGCGACCGGCACCGACCAGGGCCGGATCGACCGGGAAGTCGACGCATTCCTGGCCGCACAGCGCTGGGAGATCATGTCATGAGCCTGACCAGCACCGACGTGGTGGAGGACGACCTCCTGCGGCGCGTCCTCAGCACCCTGCTCCGCGAGGACGCCTACGGCCTGCGCCGCCACGCCCTCACCGAGCACCGCCCCGACGGCGACTGGCTCCACCTGCGCACCGCGGACGGGACCGTCCTGCTGCCCGTCGGCCCCGACGGCTTCCAGTGCGAGGTCCAGGCGCGCGAGCCGCTCGTCGAGACGGACGACGGCGTCCTCACCGGGCTGCGCCCCGTCCTCACCCGGCTGCGCGCCGCGGTGCCACCCGAGGACCGGGCCGGCTACGACGCCTTCCTCGCCGAGTGCGAGGAGGCGCTGGCCGCCGCCCGCCTGCACGACCGCGTCCGCGACGGCGTCACCGCGCACCTGGCGCAGACGTACGGGCAGCGCACCGACGGCTGGACGGGCCCGGGCGGCTCCCTCGCCTACGACACCCTCGCCGCCTTCCGCGACCACCCGGTCTACCCCACCGGCCGTTCCCGCGCCGGTCTCAGCGAAGGTGAACTACGCGCGTATGCGCCCGAGTTCCACCCCTCCTTCGCCCTGCGCTGGCTCGCCCTCCCGCACGGCGCCGTGCGCGGCGACCGGTCCGGCCTGCCCTCCTGGTGGCCCACCCCCGGCAGCCTCGGCCTGAGCGGGCTGGACGCCACGCACACCGCCCTGCCCGTCCACCCGCTCACCGCGGCCGGCCCCCTGGACGCGGCCCTGCGCGAGGCCGGACTGAGCGGATCCGCCCGCTTCGCCGAGAAGCCCCGGCTGGAGGTGCTGCCCACCCTCTCCACGCGCACCGTCGCCGTCGCCGACGACCCCGCCGTCCACCTCAAACTGCCCCTCGCCACCGCCACCCTGGGCCTGCGCAACCGGCGCACCATCAAGCCCGGCACCCTCCTCGATGGCGAGACCGGCCAGCGCCTCCTCGAAGAGGTCATGGCCCACGAGCCGCGCTTCGCCGGACGGATCCTCCTGGCCGACGAGCGCACCCACCTGCAGTCCGACCACGAACTCCTCGCCGTCCTCGCCCGCCGCTACCCCGCCGGCCTGCAGGACGCCCACGTCCTGCCCGTCGCGGCGCTGCTCGCCCGCACCCCCGCCGGCGCCCTCGTCGCCGACGAACTCGCCGAGCGCTACTACGACGGCTCCCTCGCCGCCCTCCTCGACGCCTACCTCACGCTCCTCCTGGACTGGCACACCACCCTCTTCTCGTACGGCATAGGCCTCGAGTCCCACCAGCAGAACACCTCCCTCGTCCTGGACGCCCCCGGCGGCCGGACCCGGATGCGGCTGCTGCTGAAGGACAACGACGGGCCGCGCGTGCACGGCGTGCGCCTGGCCGCCCGGCTCGGCGGGGAGGCCGCCGACCTGCTCGGCTTCGACGACCGGCGCATCCTCGTGGCCGGCGACGGCCCCGTGGCCGACGTGTTCGCCACCATCACCGTCCACCTGTGTGCCGCCGCCCCTCTCTTCGAGCTCGCCCGGCTCGGCCGCGCGCCCCTCGGCGAACTCCTCGCCCGCCTGCGCGACCGGCTCGCCGAGGCCGTCGAACGCACCGCCCGCACCGCCCCCGGGGCCGCCGCCGTCCTGCGCGCCCGCGTCCTCGACGCCGACCGGCTGCCGGTCAAGGCCATGGTCACCGCCGGCACCCTGCTCACCAAGGAGCGCTCGGGCGCGTCCGACATCAACAAGCACTACGTCCAAGGGCCCAACTACCTGCGGGGCGCCGGAAGATGACGGCCGTACTCCACGACGGCCGCACCCGCGAGGAACGGCCCGTGCTGCGCACCCGCCAGGTCCACGCCGTCGCCGCCTGCTACTTCGTCGCGTCGTTCGCCGCCCTCGGCCTGCCGCCCTACCTCACCGAGATCCTGCCCGCCCTCGGCGACCACGGCGCCCGGTGGGCCGGGCTGCTCTACATCGTCCCCACCGTCTTCGGCGCCCTCGGGGCACCCCTGTGGGGCAGGCTCGCCGACCGCTACGGCCGCAAGCGCCTGCTGCTGCGCGCCCAGCTCGGCCTCGCCCTGTCCTTCCTGCTCGCCGGACTGGCCGACAGCCTGCCCGCCTTCGCCGCCGCCCTGGTCCTCCAGGGCGTCCTCGGCGGGACCTTCGCCGCCTCCAACGGCTACCTCGCCGCCTCCCTCGACGGCCACAAGCTCTCCTGGGCGCTCACCCTGATGCAGGGCAGCGCCCGCCTCGCGCTCGTCGCCGCGCCCGTGGTCGTCGGCGGCCTCACGCCCTGGCTCCCCCCGCACCGCCAGTACGCGCTCCTCGCCGTGCTGCCGCTGGCCGCCGCCCTGATGCTGGCCGCGCTCCCCGAGCCGCCGCGCCCGGCGCGCCCGTCACCCGCCGCCCCGGAGGGGGAGGAGCCGCGGCCCGGACCGCTGCGCACCCTCTACGCCCTCGAATTCGCCTTCGTCCTCGCCACCGTCATCTCCTACCCGTACCTCATCACCCTGGTCGGCGAGCGGCTGCCGGGCCTCGGCCCCTCCGCGAGCGGCGCGCTCTTCGCCCTCCCGCACGCCTGCTACCTGCTGCTGGCCAAGCCCGTCCACACCGCCGTCGCCCACCGCCCGCACCTCGGCGCCGTCACCGGCTTCGCCTGCGTGGCCGTCGCCCTCGCCGGGCACTGGGGAGCCGCCACCGTCACCTCCTTCGTGGCGCTGCGCGTGCTCCTGGGCGCCGGCATGACGCTGGGCCTGGTCAGCCTGTCTGCACTCGCCGCCGAGGCGAGCCGGGGCCGCGGGCCCGGCCGCCTGTTCGGCTCGCTGGAGTTCATATCCAAGGCCGGAGCCGTCGTCGCCGGAGCGGCAGCCGCCGCCTCCACCGGCCTCTGGGGCCCGGCCGCACCCGCCGTCGCAGGATCCGCCGTCGCCGCCCTGACGGCCGTCATCAGCACCCCCACCCTCCTCCGCACCCGCTGGAGCCGCTGAATGTCCTCCGCACCCGCCGCCGCCCTCCCCGGCGTGGCCACCGCCGACCACGTGGTCGCCCACACGCTGCTCAACTGCCTGCTCCGCGAGGTCTCCGGGCCCGAGCACCAGACCGCCGTCACCGACGGCCACCTGGTGCTGCGCCTGCCCCGCTGCGGCGTCCTGCTCCGCGTGGGGCTGCGGCGCGCCTCCCTGATCGGCGCCCACCGCTTCACCGGCCCCGTCCGGACCCAGCGCGACGGCACCTGGGCCGAGCTGACGTGGCAGGAGCTCGCCGAGCACATCCACCGCGAGCTGGAGCTGCGCACCGGCGTCCGCAACGAGGAGTTCCTCGGCCAGGTGGCCGCCAGCCACGCCGGCGTCACCGCGGCCCTCGCCGCCCCGCGCGGCACGGCGGGCCCCGACGCGTACATGGACTCCGAGCAGTCCCTGCTGTTCGGCCACCGCTTCCACCCCACCCCCAAGGCCCGCACCGGCGCCCCCGAGGACTGGGACCGCTACGCCCCCGAGGCCCGCGCCCGCTTCCCCCTGCACCACCTGGCCGTACGGCGCGAGCACGTACGCCAGGAGGCGGCCGCCGACGGGGCCCTCGCCGCCCTCGACCGGCAGCGGCCCGTCCCCGACGGCTACCGGCTGCTGCCCGCCCACCCCTGGCAGTACGCGATGCTGCGCGAGCACCCCGTGCTGCGCGCCGCCGTCGCCCGCGGCGACGTCCTCGACCTGGGCCCCGGCGGCGAGCCCTTCGAGCCGACCGCGTCCGTGCGCACGCTCTACGACGGCCGGGACTTCCTCAAGTTCAGCCTCAACATCCGCATCACCAACTGCCTGCGCAAGAACGCCGAGTACGAGCTGACGGGCGCCGTCGCCCTCACCCGCCTGCTGGAGCCCGTCGCCGCCGACCTCGCGGCCCGCTTCCCGGGCGCCGGCCTGCTGCGCGAACCCGCCTACCGCACCCTCGACCTCGGCAGCCGCGAACTCGCCGAGGGCTTCGGCGTCATCGTCCGCGAAGGGCTCGGCGCCCGCCTCGCCCCCGGCGTCACCGGGCTGCTGGCCGCCGCCGTCGCCGACGAGTACCCCACCGGCGGCGCCCACCTCGGCGCACTGCTGCGCGGCGCCGGCCCCGCGCAGGCCCTCGCCTGGTGGAAGGCCTACCTCGGGCTGCTCGTCCCGCCGGTGCTCGCGGCCTACTTCGACCACGGCGTCGTCCTCGAACCCCACCTGCAGAACGTCGTCCTCGGCGTCGGCGCCGACGGCATGCCCCGGCAGGTCCTCTTCCGCGACCTGGAGGGCACCAAGCTGCTCCCCGGCCACCACGCCGCGGCCCTCGCGGCGCTCCCCGCGGACGTGGCCCGGCCCCTCACGTACGACCGCGAACGCGGCTGGGACCGCGTCGTGTACTGCCTGGTCGTCAACCACGTCGCCGAGATGCTCGCGGCCCTCGCCGACCGCCACCCCCGCCTCGAACCCGAGCTGTGGACCGCCGTCCGCCGCATCCTCGCCGACCGCGCCGCCGCCCACGGCAACCCCCCGCTGCTGCGCGCCCTCGTCGCCGGGGTGCCGCTGCCCGCCAAGGCCAACCTGCTCACCCGCTGGGAGCGCAAGGCCGACCGGGACGCCGGCTACGTGCGCATCTCCTCGCCCCTGGTGCCGGACCTGCTGTCCGCCTTCACCCCGGCCGCCCTCACCCCGGCCGCCCGCACCGAGACCACCTGGAGCGCCGCACAGTGATCCTTCCCCGTGTCGCCCGGCACGCCGCCGACCTGCCCGGCGGGGAACTGCCCGCCTACGTCTACGACCTGGCGGCCCTGGCCGGGTACGCCGCCGAGGTGCGCGCGGCCCTGCCGCCGGAGACGGAGCTGTACTACGCGGCCAAGGCCAACCCCGCCCCCGAGCTCCTGCAGGCCCTCGCCCCGCACGTCAGCGGCTTCGAGGTCGCCTCCGGCGGCGAACTGGCCCACGTCCGCAAGGCCGTCCCCGGCCTGCCGCTCGCCTTCGGCGGCCCCGGCAAGACCGAGCCCGAACTGCGGCTCGCCCTCGACCTGGGGACCGAGCGCATCCACGTGGAGAGCGAGAGCGAACTGCGGCTGCTCGCCGCCCTCGCCGCCGAACGCCCCGGCGAGGCGCCGGTGGACATCCTGCTGCGCGTCAACCTCCCCGTGAGCGAGGAGGACGGCGGGAGCCGTGCCGGGCACGGCGAGCTGGCCGGCGCGGCCCTGGCCATGGGCGG
>NZ_JBAMDC010000223.1:0-11383 GCF_036961605.1 Streptomyces sp. KLMMK | reverse complement strand
GCGGGGACGACCAGCACGGCGGCGAGGAAGGCCGCCAGGAGGGTCCAGACGGCCAGGACGAACGGGATGACGATCAGGCCCAGGGCGCCGCTGTCGTCCTCGGAAGGATCGCCGGCACCGCCGGAGCCCGGGGCGGCATCCGGGTGCACCACCGACCAGAGGACGAACGCGCCGATCGCGAGGGTCGCCTCCGCCACGAGTGCCCCGGTCGCCGTGACGAAGGTGGGCGGCGACCAGAGGCTGTTGCGCGCGGGTTCTTGCTTCACCAAGCCATCATCCGCCGCGCCCCGCGGCACGCCGACGGCAGGGTTCGCACCCGCCCCCGGCCTGCGGGGCGGACGGCACCGCCGGGCCCCACGGGACCCCTACCGACCCCTGGCGCAGCACGCCCGTCGAAGCCCGCCGCGGCGGCGCTCAACCACCGCCAAACGCAACCGGCGGTGCCGGACCCACCTGAGGTGAGTACGGCACCGCCGGCCGGGCATCGCGGCATTCAGCCCAGCTTCACCGGAAGTGTCGCGAAGCCCCGCTGGACCAGCTGGTCGCGGAACGTCGGCTCGCTCGCGAGGGCGATCGCCGGGAAGCGGCGCAGGACCGCCGGGAGGGCGATCTCCGCCTGCATGCGGGCGAGGCCCGCGCCGAGGCAGAAGTGCGCGCCGCCGCTGAGGGTCAGGGCGTGGTTGCCCTTGCGGTAGGGGTTGAACGTGCCGGGGTCGGCGTACTGCCGCGGATCGCGGTTGCCCGCGGCGATCAGGAGCGTGACCTTCGTGCCCGCGGTCAGCGGGACCCCGAAGAAGTCGATGTCCTTGACGGCCATGCGGTTGAGGGCCTGCGCCGCGGGGTCGAAGCGCAGCACCTCCTCCACGTAGCCCGGTGCGAGGGAGTCGTCCTCGCGGAGGGCGTCGGCGTACTCCGGGTGCTCCACGGCGAGCCGCAGCGCATTGCCGATGAGGTCCATCGGCGCTTCGGTGCCGGCGACCAGCAGCAGCATGAAGTTGGCGACGAGCTCCTCCTCGCTGATGCCGCCCGTCGTGTCGAGCTGGCGGACCATCTCGCTGACGAGGTCGTCGCCGGGCTGCGCCCGCCGCTTGGCGACCAGGTCGCCGAAGTAGACGGCCAGTTCCTCCATGGCGGCGTCGCCGGGCCGGAGCTGGGCGAGGTCCTGGATGGGCTCCAGGGCGGTGGTGATGGCGCCGATGTGGCCCCGGAACCCCGCCTGCTCCTCCTCGGGTATGCCCAGCAGCTCGCCCATGATCGCCATCGGCACGCGGAAGGCGAACTCGGCCATGAAGTCGACCGGAGCGCCTCCTTCGCCGAGGGTGCCCAGGCGGTCCACCAGTCCGCCGATCAGCCGCTCGACCGCCGGCTGCAGCGCGGCGATGCGGCGCGGCGTGAAGCCGACGCTGAAGAACCGGCGGTAGCGGTCGTGGTCGGGGTTGTTGCTGAAGAGCATGTTCTTGGTGAGCCACACCCAGGAGGAGTGCTCCCTCCAGCCGGGCATCATCGTGTCCTGCACGGCCCCGTCGGTCGACAGGAGCCCGGGCTCGCGCAGCGCCCGGGCGCACTCGGCGTGCCCGGTGACCACCAGCTGGCCGGGGCCGAGCGGCAGCAGCGGCCCGTAGGAGCGCAGCGCCTCGTAGAGCGGGTACGGGTCCCGCTTCCCGGCCGGGCTCAGCAGCGTCATCATCGCCCGGCCCGGGTCCATCACCGGTGTGCTCATGTCACTTCTCCTAGATCTACAGCGGTTCTACAGCGGTGCCATGACGAAATCGGCCTTGGTGGTCCCGCAGTCCGGGCACTCCCAGTCGTCCGGGATCTCCTCCCACGGCGTGCCGGGCGCGATCCCCTCCTCGGGCAGTCCCAGGGATTCGTAGTAGACCCAGCCGCAGACGAGGCACATCCATGCCCTTTTCCCGACGTCTTCGCTCACGGGATGGTCTCTCCAGTTCTCGTTCCGTGTTCGGCGACGAACACGGAGATGGCGCTTTTCGCTTCGGGGGACATCAGGATCCCCATGTGGCCACGGCCCGGGGCCTGCTGGAGCCGTACGTCGCGCAGGCCGGCGGCGATGGCCTCGGCTTCGCAGTACGGCACCACGGGATCCTCGGGGTCGTGCAGGGCCAGCACCGGGACGTCGAGCTCGCGGCCGAGGCCGACGACGTCCCAGTGGCTGACGGGCACCCCGTTGCGGCGGTGCAGTTCGCGGTAGATGCGGTCGACGACGGCGCGCGAGAGCATCAGCTCGCTCCTGGACCACCGCTCCAGCACCGCGGTCAGCGTGCAGGTCGGGGCGACCAGGGCGATGCAGTCGACGTCCGGCCGCTCCTCCAGGGCCACCGCGCCGACGGCGGCGATGGAGCCCAGGGAGTGGGCGACGACGACCTTCGCCCCGCCGAGCGAGTCCAGGGCGGCGCGTACGGCCGCCGTGTACTGCGTCATGGTGGCCTGCGTGCCGCGGTTGACGCCGTGGGCCGGCGCGTCGAACGCGGCCACCCGGTAGCCGAGTTCCCGCAGCGGGCCGATCAGCGAGTACATGCTGCTGCTGTCGGCCCCCCAGCCGTGCACGAGGAGCGCGGTGGGCCGGTCGTCGTCGCCCCACAGGTATCCGCCGTGCACGTCGGGGTTGCCGAGGATGTCGAATCCGCGGGCGCCGAGCGGCAGGACGTTGTCGGGCCGGGTGCCGATGGCCCGGGTCCGGCTGAAGACGTCGGTGGCCCAGCGGCCGCCGGGTCCGGGCGCGAGGACGCCGGCGGCTGCGTGGGCGAGTCTTCTGAGGACGAGGGGCGTCATGACGGCGACTTCACCGTCACCGGCTTGGCGTCCGCCGGGGCGATCGTGGTCCGGTTGAAGTCGGTGTAGAAGCCCGACTCGGTGTCGTAGAAGTGCAGCCGCCGGATGATGGTGCTCAGCTGGCGGAGCTTCACGCGCTCCTCGCGGACCATGCCCGGGTAGGCGTCCTTCAGGGCCCGCTGCGCCTTCTGCAGGTTGTAGAAGGGGACGACCGGGGCGACGTGGTGGGCCGTGTGGATGGAGATGTTGTGCGTGAGGAACAGCAGCCACTTCGGGTACACGAAGTCGGTGGTGACCAGCAGGCGGCTGGCGTTGCGCGTCCAGTGCTCGTTGGTCAGGTACGGGATGTCGCTGGAGCTGTGGTGCATCAGCGTCGTCGCGCTGAACCAGGCGTGGGTCGCGAGCCACGGGGCGACGAAGTAGATCAGGAAGCCCGTGAAGCCGGTGAACCAGATCAGCGGGACGAAGTAGGCGACCATGACGGCCAGGACGAAGAGCATCGACCGGCGGACGTCGCGGCGCGCCTCCCGCTTGGGGAAGTAGCTCGGCCGGAAGCCGGACTCGCGCCAGTAGTTGATGGTGCCGCCCCAGAACGCCCAGGTGCGCGTCCCGTGGTAGATGACCTTCTCGTGCCACGGCATCCGGTCGTAGAGCGCCGCCGGGACCGGACGCCAGTCGGTGTCCAGCTCCAGGTTGTTGGTGTGGCTGTGGTGCAGGTTGTGCACGTGCCGCCAGGCGTGGAACGGGTAGATCAGCGGCAGCAGCGAGACGTGCCCGATCGCAAAGTTGAACTTGCGCGAGCGGGAGAAGGAGCCGTGCCCGCAGTCGTGCGCGATGCAGTGCAGGCCCCAGCCGCCCAGGCCGGCGACGATCCACAGCGGGATCCAGAGCAGCCAGTGGGGTGAGAACGCGATGCCGACGAGCGCACCGATGTACAGCACCCAGCTGACGGCAAAGCCGAGCAGGCCGCGGCCCACCTGTGGTTCGAAGTACTCCCTCGGGATGGCCCCCGCGAGCCGTTCGCCCTCGATCTGCTCCGACTTGCGCTTGAAGTCCTCGAACGCCTTGTCCGGAGCGGACGGAAAGTTGTATGCCCCCATCGTCGTGGTTCCCTTCAGCCGGTCCGGCGGGACAGCCTGAGTTCCTGGGCCAGATAGCTGCTCAGGTCGTCGATGGTCTGGTGCTCGTAGAGCAGGCCGGGCGAGAGCCGGCGCTCGACGACCTTCTCCAGGGCGCCGGAGACCTGGACGGCGACCCGCGAGTCGAGTCCGTAGGCCTCGAAGGACTTCTGGGTGTCGATGTCGGAGGGCGCCGTCTCGATCCGCTTGGCCAGGTGCTCGATGAGCCACTGGCGCAGGGACTCCTCCGTGAGCGGGCCCGAGATCTGCTGGGCGTCCTTCTTGCGTCCGAACATGTGGTTACGCTCCTGCTGGTGCGAGGGTGAAAGCACTGCGGGTGGATCCGGGGACGGAATTGCGGGTGGTGCCGCGGGTGAAGCACTGCCGCGGGGGCGCGGACGGCTACGCGGCTTGTTTCATGGCGCGCTTGCGCTCGATGGTGGCCTTGTCCGGTTCCCTGAGGTCCCAGACGACGCGGACCTTGCCGAGGCCGAAGAGGATCCAGCCGCTCAGGTCCGGCTCCCACCAGGTCACGCCGTGGCGGTAGGACCCGGGGAAGGCGTGGTGGTTGTTCTGCAGTCCCTCGCCGAAGGTGAAGGCGGCGACGGGCCAGTTGTTGGCGCTGCGGTCCTTGTTGTCGAAGGGGCGGCTGCCGATGGCGTGGCAGATCGAGCCCACGCACCAGGCGGCCTGGTTGGCCACGAAGATGCGCGCGAACCCGCCGAAGACCAGGCCGGTCAGCAGCGACATCGGCGTCTGCTCCACGGCGAAGCCGACGACCGCCGGGATCAGCAGGCCGGTGAGGACCCAGGCCGGGTACGTGCGGCTGTACCACATCAGCCGGCGGTCGCGCAGGACGTCGGGGGCGAAGACGCTCCACTTCGAGGTCTCGTCGCTGAGCATCCACGGCATGTGCGCGTACCACAGGCCGCGCAGCCGGGCCTTGATGCTCCAGCCGTGCAGGTTGGGCGAGTGGGGGTCGCCCTCGCGGTCGCTGAAGCGGTGGTGGCGGCGGTGCGTGGTGACCCAGAACATCAGCGGGCCCTGGGCCCCCATGGACCCGGTGATCATCATGATGCCCTCGAACACGGGCGAGGTCTTGAACGCCTTGTGCGAGAGGTAGCGGTGGAAGCCGATGGTGATGCCGCCCATGTGCACGAAGTACATGACGACGAAGAGGACCAGGTCGGTGGTGGTGTAGTTGCCGGTCCACAGGAACCAGGCCGCGGCGGCGGTGCCGATCAGCGGCAGCGTCATCGTGGTGAGCGCGGAGAAGCGCTTGATCCGGGCGCTGGCGGGGTCGAGCTTGACGATCGCCGACGCGAGCGGGTCGGCGGTTGCGGAAGACACGGGGCCGCTCCTTATCTCTCTGACCGTGCGCGTTTGGGGTAGCGGACGTTGGTGACCAGGCCCAGGACGTCCAGCAGCCGGATGAACCCGCCGGCGATGTCGATCTGCCAGAAGGTGTGCCGGTTGTGGGCCAGGGCGGGCTGGGCGTGGTGGTTGTTGTGCCAGGAGCCGCCGACCGAGAAGGGCGCGAGCGTCGCGACGTTGCGGCTGTTGTCCCGGGTGCGGTGGGGGCGGCTGCCCAGCGTGTGCCCGATCGAGTTGACGCTCCAGGTCACGTGGTCGAGGAGAAAGATGCGGGCGAGACCGCCCCAGAGCAGCCCGCCGACCGCACCGCGGAGGCTGCCGCCGGTGAGCGCCCAGCCCAGCAGCGCGGGCAGGGCGAGTCCGGCCAGGACCCAGACGAAGTAGTACTCGTTGATCTTCATCACGAGCCGGTTCTTCATCAGGTCGGGGACGTACTTGCTCCAGTTCTGCCGGCGGACGGTGAACAGCCAGCCGACGTGGCCGTGCCACAGGCCGCGCAGGCGGGGGAACTTGCGCCCGTCCTGCAGCGGCCGGGGCGAGTGCGGGTCGCCGTCGCGGTCGGTGAACGCGTGGTGCTGGCGGTGGGTCGCCACCCAGAAGACGACCGGGCCCTGGGCGGCCATGCTGCCGGCGATGCCCCAGAAGGCGGTCACCCCCGGCTTGGCCGCGAAGGACAGGTGCGAGAAGAAGCGGTGGAAGCCGCCCTCCACGCCCAGGGAGGTCAGCAGGTACATCCCGATGAGCAGGCCGAGGTCGACCCCGGTGAATCCGTAGTTCCAGGCGAAGACCACCGCGCCGGCAAAGCCCAGGGTGGGCACGCCGACCGTGAGGTAGGCCAGCCGGCGGGCCGAGGCGTCGGTGTCGCCGCCCGCGGCCTGCGGGGCCGCGCCCGGGCGGGACGTGCGCGGGGCACCGGCCGCGGCGGCCCCGGGTGACTCAGGCGAAATCGTCATGGTGGGCTCCCGTCACCGCACGGCCTGCGGCATGTCGTCGGCGGCCAGGGCCAGCTTCTTCAGCGTCCCCTGGACGTAGGCCTTCCGTGTCGCGTCCCGGCGGACCTTGCCGCTGGTGGTCATGGGGATCGCGCCGACCGGTCCGAAGTGGACGGCGGCGGGCCGGACTCCGTGCTCGGCCGTCACCGCCGCGATCACCGCGTCCAGCACGGCCGCCCCCTCCGCGGCCAGCTGGCGTGCGGTGCCGCGGTACTCGGCTGCGACCACGAGTTCCTCGCCCTGCTCGCCGGGGACGGAGAAGGCCGCGCAGCCGCGCACCTTCTCGTGCGCCTGGCGGACGCTGAGCTCGATGTCCTGCGGATAGAGGTTGCGGCCGGCGATGACCACGAGGTCCTTGAGGCGTCCGGTGATGAACAGCTCCCCGTCGAGCAGGAATCCGAGGTCTCCGGTGCGCAGGTGGGTCTCCGCGCCACCGCCCGCCGTGCGCGCCGTGAAGGTCGCGGCGGTGAGCTCGGGCCGGCCGAGGTAGCCGTGGGCCACGTTGGGGCCGTTCACCCAGATCTCCCCCACCCGGCCGGCCGGGACCGGCAGCAGGGTGTCGGGGTCCACCACGGTCACCTCGTGCCCGTCGGCGACGGTGCCGCAGCTGACGACGTGCGCGACCCGGCCGGGCTCCGCGTCCTCCCCGTCTCCCCCGGCCCGGCGCACGTCGCCGTTCTCGAGGGCCTCCTTGTCGAGCCGTTCGGTCCGCAAGGGGGTTCCGGTGGGCTTTCCCGACACGTAGAGCGTCGCCTCGGCCAGGCCGTAGCAGGGAATGAGGGACGTCTCGTCGTAGCCCCGGGGGCCGAATCGCTCGCGGAACTTGTCGAGGGTTACCCTGGATACGGGCTCGGATCCGCAGAAGACCTGGCGCAGTGTGCCGAGGTCGAGGGTTTCCAGCTCGTCATCGGTGATGCTCGAAGTGCACATGTCGAAAGCGAAGTTGGGCCCGACGGAAATGGTGACCTTGTGGTCGGTGATCGCCTTCAGCCAGCGGTACGGCTGCTGGACGAAGTGCGCCGGCGACATGAGCACCAAGGGCCAGCCGCCGTGCACCGCGAGCATGATCGTGCCCATCAGGCCCATGTCGTGGTAGGGCGGCAGCCAGGTGCAGCCGACGCGGTCGGCTTCGTATCCCATGTTGTGTTCCAGGGCGCGGCAGTTGCTGACCAGGTTCTCGTGGGTGAGCACGATTCCCTTGGGGTCGCCGGTGGATCCCGAGGTGTACTGCAGCAGCGCCGGATCGGAAACGGCGTCGGGGACGGCGGTCACCGGTGCCGGTCCGCCGAAGTACGCGTCGTCGACGAACAGCCATTCCGGCGGGCGCACCGTATCGGGGAGTTCCGCGGCGAATTGGGCCGTGCGGCCCTCCAGCCGGCGGTCCGCAATGATCACATCGGGCGCGCTGTCCACGACGATCGAGGCGAAGCGGGCCACTGCGCGTTTCCCGGTGGGCGGGAAGGACGGCACCGCGGTGGCACCGGCCCGGAATATCCCGAAGAGCGCGGCGATGTAGTGCAGTCCGGGATCCAGTGCCAGCACCACGCGGCGTCCGGTGAGTTCGCGCTCCAGCAGGTCCGCGGCGATGCGGCCGGCGTGTTCGTACACGTCGTGGTAGGTCCAGTCGACGGCCTCGTCGCTGGTGCCGTCGGCGAGAAAGCGAAAGGCCGTGCGCCGGGGCCCGGCGGCCCGCTGCTGGAGGATGCCGGGCAGCCCGCCCAATGAGGTACGGGCCCGCCCCGCTATGTGGTCCACAACGCCCCCGTGAAGTTTCAGTTCTGTGCGCGGGCCGCACCCGTGTCACCGGTGCGCGGCCCGCGGAAAATGGTGTGCGCCGTACCGTCGGCTGTCGCCCTCGTCAGCCGGTACGGACGATGCGGAGCTGTTGTGCGGAACCCAGGTGGGCCCCGTCCCTGCCCCAGGCATCGATTTCCTCGTCGACCCAGCCCTCGGCGGTCGCGGAGCGGGTCCGTGCACGCAGCAGGATCCACGGCGACGACGCCCGGGCAAGATTCGCGCCGGGCCGGACCGTGAGTTCGACCGTGGGCACCAACGCTAGCGTCGAGAGCACCGCCGCGTACGACGGAGCCAGTGAATCCATCAGGAACACGAAACGCAATGCGTCCGGCGGGCGTTCGTCCTCCAGGATCCTGATCCACGCGATGAGTTCGGGCTCGGCACCGCCCGCATAGGGACGGTTGGGCCCGACCGGGCGGATCTCCAGGTAGGTGGAAATGGCGACGAACTCGGGCGGGATGACGAAGACGTCGCACTCTTCCGGAGGCGGCGCATCCGGAACCGCCGGAGCGAACGACTGCCAGTCGGCCGGCTGCGGATTTCCGAAGACGGCCGACCCTTCTACATGAACACCCTTTTCGGTGACCGCGCGGCCACCGAGCGTGGTGAGCGTGCGCCCGGCGCGCAGCAACGACGTCTCCAGGCGGAAGTCGTCGCCGATCGGCCGCAGGAAACGCGCCGTTGCGCTCTGCAGCCGGAGGCCGGGTGCCACCTCCCCTGCGGCATCCTGCATCGCCGAAGCCAGCAGCGCGAGCGTCAGGCCGCCGTGAAAGCCGCCGAAACCGTGCAGATGACTTCCGGCGGCGATCCCTTCGCCGGAGGACCGGTCGAGGAGCGCCACCGGGGAAAGCGGTGAAGCGGTACTGGTCATGGCCCCTCCGTTCCGGCCGCCGGCCGGGCGGCGGCGATGCGGGAGAGGGGCGGAATTCTGTGGTGGTGCTCGGCCCTTGGCAACAAGCCATTCACTGTTCCGAGTTGGATCACACGAGTGACCGTAGAAGGGCGGTGCGTCACCAAGCAAGCAATAAATTTTGTGACCCGCATCACGACCGAAGTGAATCCTCACCCCGGCGTGACGTTCAACACGCACACTCTGCGCTGCAGTGGGTTGCGTCCTCCAACCCACCCGGGGATAGTCTCGCCGCCGACACATCAGAGGTGGCTTGGGGGGGCCTGTATGCGCGCATTGATGCAGCGAACTGCGGTGAACGGCGTAGGAATTCTGGGCATCGGCGCGTACCGCCCGCACCGGGTGGTGGGCAATGCGGAAGTCGCGGCCCGCACCGGCCGGACCGCCGAGTGGATAGAGCGCCGTACCGGCATCGTCGAGCGCCGATATGCCGGTCCGGGCGAATCGGTGACCGATATGGCGGTGGAAGCCGCACGGAAGGCCGCGGCCGACGCGGGAATCGCGCCCGCAAAGCTGGGGGCCGTCATCCTGGCCTCCATGTCGTATCTGCAGCAGAGCCCGGGGGGTTCCGCGGAGATCGCCGACCGGCTCGGAATCCGCTCCGCCGCTTTTGATCTCAACGCCGCCTGCGCGGGATTCTGTTACGCCCTGGCGCTCGCCTCGGCCATGGTCCGCGACGGGTCGGCGCAGTACGTGGCGGTCATCGGCTCCGACCGGATGACGGACATCGTCGCACCGGACGACCCTTCGGCGGCGATCCTCTTCGCGGACGGGGCGGGGGCGGTGGTGGTCGGACCGCAGGACGAGGAGGGGATCGGCCCGGTCGTCTGGGGCTCGGACGGCAGCCGGGCGGGGCTCATCGCGCACGACGCCGCCTGGGACGCGTTCCGGGACGAGCCGGGAAGGGAGTGGCCCACCATGAAGATGGCGGGCCCCGAGGTCTTCCGCTGGGCCATCGAGGAGATGCCGCCGGTCGCCCGGGCGGCCCTCGACGCGGCCGGGATCGGCACCGGCGACCTCGACGCCTTCGTACCGCACCAGGCGAACCTGCGCATGATCGAGACCGTCACCCAGCGGCTGGACCTGCCCGGGCACGTCACCGTGGCCCGCGACGTGGTGCACAGCGGCAACACCTCCGCCGCCTCGGTCCCGCTCGCCCTGGCGCGCCTGAAGGAGCTGGGGGCCGTGGGCAGCGGCGGCCTCGCCCTGCTCCTGGGCTTCGGCGCGGGACTCACGTGGGGCGCCCAGGTGGTCCGTCTGCCCTGAGCACCGGACCGGCCGCTTCCGCAAGGGGCCGGTACCGGCGACACCAACACCTGCCCACGGGAACACACTTCCGGTCGCGCGGCCGAACGATGCATTCCGGCCAGCAGAACCGGCAATCGGCCTACTGTCGAGACCAAGCGCTTCCCGTACGAAGGCAGGACACCGCCATGACCTCCAGCCCGCCGGGCGCACCGGCCCCCCGCCTGACCCGCACGCCAGCCGGCGCTCCGGAGACACCCGGAGGCCCGCCCTTCGTGCACTTCGGCCCGGAGGTGCTCGCGGCCGCCCTGGGCGGGGCCGGGGCGGGCGCCGTCGAGGAGTTCACGGGATCGTGGGACGACCTGCCGGCCGACACCCACCTCGGCACCGACACCCCGTACCGCTTCCGCCGCTACGGGCTGTTCCGGATCCGGCCCGGACGGCTGGAGCGGCTGCCGCACACGGCGTTCTTCCAGGACAAGTCCGTCAACAAGGTCCACGGCGGAGTGCAGCGCCTCTTCGCCCCGCTCTCCGCCGCCGTCGCCGGCGGCGAGGTGCTGCGGATTGTCGTCCACACCCTGCGCCGCCATCTGCCCGGCCCGCGCGCCGGCATGGACACCTGCGGGGTCCACCAGATACGCGTCACGGCCACGACCCGCACCGAGGGCCACCCCGCCCCGGAGGGCGTCCACCAGGACGGGCACTGCTACGTGGCCCAGGTGCTGATCCGGCGCGAGGACGTGAGCGGCGCGGAGTCCGCCCTGTACGACCTGCGCAGCCGCCCGGTCCACCGGGCCCTGCTCACCACCCCGCTGGAGACGATCGTGCTCGACGACCGGCGGCTGCTGCACGGCGTCTCGCCCGTCCGGCCCGCGCCGGGCGCGTCCTGCGGAGTGCGGGACATGCTGCTGGTGGACTTCTTCCCCGGAGGCGGTGACGGCGCCCCCGGAAACGGGGCGGGCTCGTCGCCCGGGTGAAGCCCCGCCGCCGTGCCGCGGCGGCCGCCCCGGCGGGCGGGGCATGCCACCTTGGGCGCCCCGCCGCGGCGGACTACGATCCGGACGGGCAGTTCCTCCCGGCCGTCCGGACCCTGGAGTTGCGATGACGCTGCTGACCACCTGGCCGGACTCCGGCCCGCAGACCCTCCTCCTGCGCAC
>NZ_JBAMDC010000222.1:0-11434 GCF_036961605.1 Streptomyces sp. KLMMK | reverse complement strand
CTGGAGCGGGGTTTCGCCTTTCAGCTTTCGCTTTCCGGCGGTGATCCCGACTTTATCAGATCGATCCGGTCGGGATTCCCCACCGCCATCTGAACGATCCTTCACGTTCACGAACGTGTCGGGGTTCCCCTTGCGGTGGAGCCGTAAACCTACTGGACGGCCGCGCCCGGATGCAAATCGGCACCGGGACGGCCGTCCGTTCGGTTGACGAGGCGTCAGGGACGCCTCGTTCCGGGTCAGACCTCGACGACCACGGGCAGGATCATCGGGCGGCGGCGGTAGGTGTCGGAGACCCACTTGCCCATCGTCCGGCGGACGAGCTGCTGGAGCTGGTGCGGCTCCACGACGCCGTCGGAGGCGGACTTGGCGATCGCTTCCTCGATCTTCGGGACGACCGCCGAGAACGCGGCGTCCTCGATGCCGGAACCGCGCGCCTGGATCTGCGGGCCGCTCACCACCTTGCCCGTCGTGCTGTCGACCACGATGAAGACGGAGATGATGCCCTCGTCTCCGAGGATGCGGCGGTCCTTGAGCGAGGTCTCGGTGACGTCGCCGACCGAGAGGCCGTCCACGTACACGTAACCCGCCTGGACCTTGCCGACGATCTTCGCCGAGCCGTTCACCAGGTCGACGACGACGCCGTCCTCGGCGATCACGATGTGATTCTTGGGAACGCCCGTCAGCGCGCCGAGCTCCGCGTTGGCCCGCAGGTGACGCCACTCGCCGTGCACCGGCATGAGGTTCCGGGGCTTGCAGATGTTGTAGAAGTACAGCAGCTCGCCCGCGGAGGCGTGGCCGGAGACATGGACCCGGGCGTTGCCCTTGTGGACGACGTTCGCGCCCCAGCGGGTCAGGCCGTTGATCACGCGGTAGACCGCGTTCTCGTTGCCCGGGATGAGGGACGAGGCCAGGATGACGGTGTCGCCCTGGACGATCCGGATCTGGTGGTCGCGGTTGGCCATCCGGGACAGGGCCGCCATCGGCTCGCCCTGGGAGCCGGTGCACACCAGCACGACCTCGTCGTCCGGCAGGTCGTCGAGCGTCTTCACGTCCACGACGAGACCGGCGGGGATCCGCAGGTAGCCCAGGTCACGGGCGATGCCCATGTTGCGGACCATCGAGCGGCCGACGAAGGCGACGCGGCGCCCGTACTCGTGGGCGGCGTCGAGGATCTGCTGGATGCGGTGCACGTGGCTGGCGAAGCTGGCCACGATGATGCGCTTCTGGGCGGCGGCGAACACCTGGCGCAGGACGCCGGAGATGTCGCGCTCGGGCGGGACGAAGCCGGGGACCTCGGCGTTCGTGGAGTCCACGAGCAGCAGGTCGATGCCCTCCTCGCCCAGCTTGGCGAAGGCCGGCAGGTCGGTGAGGCGACGGTCCAGCGGGAGCTGGTCCATCTTGAAGTCACCGGTGTGCACGGCCATGCCGGCGGGGGTGCGGATGGCGACGGCCAGCGCGTCCGGGATGGAGTGGTTGACCGCGATGAACTCGCAGTCAAAGGGACCGATGCGCTCGCGGTGACCCTCGACGACCTCGAGGGTGTACGGGCGGATGCGGTGCTCCTGCAGCTTGGCCTCGATGAGGGCCAGGGTCAGCTTGGAGCCGATCAGCGGGATGTCCGGCTTCTCGCGGAGCAGGTAGGGGACGCCGCCGATGTGGTCCTCGTGACCGTGCGTGAGCACGATGCCGTCGATGTCGTCGAGGCGGTCACGGATGGACGAGAAGTCGGGCAGGATCAGGTCGATTCCGGGCTGCTCCTCCTCAGGGAAGAGCACTCCGCAGTCGACGATCAGCAGGCGGCCGCCGTACTCGAAGACCGTCATGTTGCGGCCGATCTCCCCCAGGCCGCCGAGCGGGGTGACGCGCAGGCCGTTCTCGGGGAGCTTCGGCGGGGGACCGAGTTCAGGATGCGGGTGGCTCAAAAGACTCTCCTCACCACGCACGCCACATGCCCGCAGGACATATGGCGCGCGTGACCTTCGTGCACTTGCAGTTGTTATTGGATCTTCAGTTGTGGGGTTCCGGCGTTTCGGCCGGTGTGTTCAGTTGTGAAGTCCTGGGCGGACCGGGCGGTGCCCGGTCCGGGGCGGCGGTTCAGCCGAGCTGGACGCCGCCGGCCGTGAGGTCGCGCCGGAGCTGCTCGGTCTCCTGCTCGGTGAGCTCCACGAGCGGCAGGCGCACGGGGCCGGCGGGCAGTCCCTGCAGGGCCAGGCCGGCCTTGGTGGTCATGACGCCCTGGGTGCGGAAGAGGCCCGTGAAGACGGGGAGCAGCTTCTGGTGGATCTCGGCGGCCTTGCGGACGTCACCGGCGAGGTAGGCGTCGGTCATGGCGCGCAGGTCGGCGGCGACGAAGTGGCCGGCGACCGAGACGAAGCCCGCGGCGCCGACGGCGAGCTGCGGCAGGTTCAGCATGTCGTCGCCGGAGTACCAGGCGAGGCCGGAGCGGGCGATGGCCCAGCTCGTGGCGCCCAGGTCGCCCTTGGCGTCCTTGTTGGCGACGATGCGGGGGTGGTCGGCCAGCCGGACGAGGGTCTCGGTGTCGATCGCGACGCCGCTGCGGCCCGGGATGTCGTAGACCATGACCGGCAGGCCGGTGGCATCGGCGACGGCGGTGAAGTGCCGGACCAGGCCCTCCTGCGGGGGCTTGTTGTAGTACGGCGTGACGACGAGGAGGCCGTGGGCGCCCGCCTTCTCGGCGGCGCGGGCCAGCTCGGCGCTGTGGTGCGTGTGGTTGGTGCCGGCTCCGGCGACGACGTGGGCGCGGTCTCCGACCGCCTCGACCACGGCCCGTACGAGCTGGGCTTTCTCCGCATCGCTGGTGGTGGGGGACTCGCCGGTGGTGCCGTTGACGATGAGACCGTCGTTGCCGGCGTCCACGAGGTGGGCGGCGAGCCGCTGAGCGCCGTCGAGGTCGAGGGCACCGTCAGCGGTGAAGGGCGTGACCATGGCGGTCAGGACCCGCCCGAAGGGCGTCTGCGGTGTGGAGGTCGGAGCCATGAGGGTCACGCTACTCGTTGCTCACCGTGAGGTGCCCCCTCGGGGAGTGCCAAAGGGATCCCGGCACTGCCTGCTCGGGGGTTCAAGCAGTGCCGGGCCCGTCTTTTCAGACTAGATTAAAGCCACGAAAAGCCGCAATACGGACACCGTAGTTACCGGGCCGTACAGCACCCCCGGGAGCCGGTGCCGCGGCCGCCGGGCCCGGGGGCCGCGGCGTCACGGGGCGATGCGGCCGTTCTTGTTGAACGCGGCGTACGTGAGGGGCATGAGCTTCGCCCACTCCGCCTCCATCTTCTCGCCGACCATCTCGATCTCCCGCTGCGGGAAGGACGGCACGGCCGCCTGCTCGTGCTGCGTGCGCAGGCCGAGGAAGTGCATCAGCGAGCGGGCGTTGCACGTGGCGTACATCGAGGAGAACAGGCCGACCGGGAGGACCGAGCGCGCGACCTCGCGGGCCACACCGGCAGCCAGCATCTCCTGGTAGGCCTCGTAGGCCTCGCGGTAGGTGTTCTCCATGACGCGCGTGGTCAGCTCGTGCTGCGCGTCGGTGCCCTCGACGAAGACGTACTTGCCGGGACGGCCCTCCTGGACGAGCTTGCGCTCGGCGTCCGGGACGTAGAAGACGGGCTGCAGCTCGCGGTAGCGACCCGACTCCTCGTTGTACGACCAGCCCACGCGGTGGCGCATGAACTCGCGGAAGACGAAGATCGGCGCGCTGATGAAGAAGGTCATCGAGTTGTGCTCGAAGGGGCTGCCGTGGCGGTCGCGCATCAGGTAGTTGATCAGCCCCTTGGACCGCTCCGGGTCCTTGGTGATCTCTTCCAGGGACTGCTCGCCGGCGGTGGAGACGCGGGCCGCCCACAGCACGTCGGAGTCGGCAGCGCTGTGCTTGACCAGCTCGACGGTCACGTCGCCGCGGAATGTGGGCTTGGCGGTCTCGGTGGGGCTGTCGGTCACCGGCGGGGTCCTTCCAGTTGCATGGCTCGGGGCGGCGCCCAGCCTACGGGCCGCCACTGACACTCGGCGGCCGACGGCCCCGCCGCGACGGGGCAAGCGGCTCACTGGTTGAGATTTTTCACAGAAGTCGCCGAAAACGGGCACCGCCGGCGCGCTTCGATCGTCCTTACGTACGACAGCAGTTTTCGAGGTTCCTAGGAGAGCCCCCATCATGTTCCGCCGGCGAGAGCCCGTGCCGTTCGCCTTCGTCGCCGAGGCAGAGCGCTACCGCAGCAACGTCACGCCGCCGCCCCGAGAACGCGCGAGCCGCTCGCAGATAGCCGGCCGCGTGCTCGTGGGCCTCACGGTGACGACGGGGCTGGTCGGAGCGCTGCTGTTCGGAATGCCGTCCCTGCAGCCGAGCGCGCAGGACACGCACCAGTCGCAGCGGTCCGAGACCTCGGACGGCCGCTGACCTGCGGGTGATCATGACGGGCGGGATCCGGCGCACCGACCCTGGTGTGCTCGGGTCCCGCCCTTTTCTATAGCCTCACCGGGCACAGCCGTTCGAGCGTGCTTGCTGACGAGTGAGGAAATTCGTGCCCCTGCCCTTTCTGACCGCTGACCGCGACGCCGGGGAGCTCGCGCCTGCCGCCGGGGCCGCCGCCCCGCCCGCTTGGGACGAGGACCTCGCCCGCTGGCGCCGTCCCTACCGTCCGGGGCCGTGGCGCGTCGGCGTCACCGCACTGTTGCTGCTGCTCGCCTCGTACGTGCTCTTCGCCGCGATGATCATTGCCGTGGCCGGCTCCCTGCCCGGGTCGGGCGTCTGTGTCGCCGTCGCCGTCCTGGTGATCCTCCTGGCCGTGCGCCTGGTGCGGGCCGGGGTCTGGGTGAGCGAGCACGGGCTGCGCCACGTGGGGCTGCTGTCCAAGAAGACGGTGCCCTGGGCCGAGGTGACGGCCGTGCGCACCACGCAGCAGCCCGTGCGGTGGCTGGGCCTCCCCCGCACCGTGCAGGGGCAGGCGGTCGTCGTGGAGCGCGCGGGCGGCAGCCCCCTGGCGACGCTGGTCACCGACCATGGAGCGGACTTCCTCGGGCGTCCGCAGGCGTTCGCGATGGCGTGCGACGCGGTCGAGGGCTGGGCGGCGGACTTCCGCCGCTGACGCGGTGCCGCCCGGCGCCGAGCCGGGCGCACGCCGCCCCATGCCGGGCGCCCCATGCCGGGCCCATGCTGACATGCGGGGCCCATGCTGAGCGGCCCCATGCACCGCCCCGTGCCGCCGCCCAGTGCACCGCCCCCTGCAGTGCCCCATGCAGCCCTCCGCAGGACGTCGCGGCGCCCTACGCGGCCTCCGCCCGCACCGGCTTCCTGTCGTGCAGGGCGATCGCCCGCTGCATGGCCTTGCGGGCGCGGGGCGTGTCCCGGGCGTCGTGGTAGGCCACGGCCAGCCGGAACCAGCTGCGCCAGTCGGACGGGGCATCTTCCGTCTCGGCCTTGCGCTTGGCGAAGACCGCGTCCGCGGAGTCCCGGTCGATGCGCCCGCTGGGGGTGCGCACCAGTTCGTCCACGGGCAGCCCGCCCTCGGCCTCCAGCTCCCGCGCCAGCCGGTTGGCGTCGCGCGCGAACTTGGTGGTCTGGTAGAGGAACCAGGCGCCGATGAACGGCAGGACCAGGACCGACACTCCGAAGGCGATGGTGACGGCCGTGCCCTGCTGGATGAGCATGACTCCGCGGCTGCCGACCAGGACGAAGTAGACGACCAGGACGGCGGCCAGGGCGAAGTAGACGATTTTGGCGCGCACGGTGCTCAGCCCAGGTCCAGGAAGTGTTCCAGGCCGAACGTCAGGCCCGGGGTCGTCGTGACGCGCCGCGCGCCGAGCAGGATGCCCGGCATGAAGCAGCTGTGGTGCAGCGAGTCGTGCCGGATGGTGAGCGTCTCGCCGGTGTCACCGAAGAGCACCTCCTGGTGGGCCAGGAGGCCGCGGAGCCGTACGGCGTGCACGGGCACCCCGTCGACGTCCGCGCCGCGCGCACCCTCCAGGGCGGTCGTGGTGGCGTCGGGCTGCGGGGCACAGCCCGCCTCGCGCCGGGCGGCGGCGATGAGCTGCGCGGTGCGGGTGGCCGTGCCGGAGGGGGCGTCGGCCTTGTTGGGGTGGTGCAGCTCGACGACCTCGACGGACTCGAAGAAGCGGGCCGCCTGGCGGGCGAAGGACATGGTGAGGACGGCCCCGATGGAGAAGTTCGGGGCGATGAGCACGCCGGTCGACGGCGAGGCGTCGAGCCAGGAGTTCAGCTGCGCGAGGCGCTCCTCGGTCCAGCCGGTGGTGCCGACGACACCGTGGATGCCGTTGCGCACGCAGAACTCGAGGTTGTCCATGACCGAGTCGGGGTGCGTCAGCTCGACCGCGACCTGGGCTCCCGCCTCGGTCAGGGCCTCCAGCCCGTCGCCCCGGCCCAGCGCGGCCACCAGCTCCATGTCCTCGGCGGCTTCGACGGCCCGTACGGCCTCGGAGCCGATGCGGCCCTTGGCTCCGATGACCGCGACGCGCAGCTTGCTCATCGTCCCTGCTTCCCTCTACAGCGGTGAACTACTTCCCGCGGTGAACTAAGAAACGGCCTCGTGCAGGCGCGCGGCCTGCTTGTCCTTCAGCGGGCCGATGACGGACAGTGAAGGACGCTGCCCCAGTACATCGCGGGCCACCTCACGGACCTCGTCCGGGGTGACGGCCGAGATGCGCGCCAGCATGTCGTCGACGGACATCTGGTCGCCCCAGCACAGCTCGCTCTTGCCGATGCGGTTCATGAGCGCACCGGTGTCCTCCAGGCCGAGGACGGTGGAGCCCGCGAGCTGCCCCACGGCGCGGCTGATCTCCTCGTCCGGCAGTCCCTCCGACGCGACCTTGTCGAGCTCGTCGCGGCAGATCTTCAGGACGTCGTGGACCTGGCTCGGGCGGCAGCCGGCGTAGACGCCGAAGAGGCCGCAGTCGGCGTAGCCCGAGGTGTAGGAGTAGACCGAGTAGGCCAGGCCGCGCTTCTCCCGGACCTCCTGGAAGAGGCGCGAGCTCATGCCGCCGCCGAGGGCGGTGTTGAGCACGCCGAGCGCCCAGCGGCGGTCGTCCGTGCGCGACAGGCCGGGCATGCCGAGGACGACGTGCGCCTGCTCGGTCTTGCGGCCGAGCACCTCCACGCGGCCGGCGGTGCGGATCGTGCGGGCGCCGGAGCGCGGGCCGACGGGCGTGGCGTCCGTACGGCTCAGGGCACCGGCCCGGTCGAAGGCAGCGCGCACCTGGCGGACGACCTTGGCGTGGTCGACGTTGCCCGCGGCGGCCACGACGAGGCGCGTCGGGTCGTAGTGCTTCTTGTAGAAGCGGGCGATCTGGTCGCGCGTGAGGGCGTTGATCGTGTCGACCGTGCCGAGGACGGGGCGGCCCAGGGGCGTGTCGCCCAGCATGGTGTGCGCGAACAGGTCGTGCACGCAGTCGCCGGGGTCGTCCTCCGTCATCGCGATCTCTTCGAGGATCACGCCGCGCTCGGCGTCGACGTCGGCGGCGTCGATCAGCGATCCGGTGAGCATGTCGCAGACGACGTCGATGGCCAGCGGCAGGTCGGTGTCGAGCACGCGCGCGTAGTAGCACGTGTACTCCTTGGCCGTGAACGCGTTCATCTCGCCGCCGACGGCGTCGATGGCCGAGGAGATGTCGAGCGCGCTGCGCTTGGCCGTGCCCTTGAAGAGCAGGTGCTCCAGGTAGTGGGTGGCGCCGTTGAGGGCCGGCGTCTCGTCGCGCGAGCCGACGTTGGCCCAGATGCCGAAGGTCGCGGAGCGCACGGACGGCAGCGTCTCGGTGACGATGCGCAGGCCGCCCGGGAGGGTGGTGCGGCGGACCGTGCCGATGCCGTTCTCGCCCTTGAGGAGCGTTTGGGTACGGGCGACGGCCCGCCCCTCCGAGGAGGTGCGGGCCGTCTTCCGTGTACTACGGGACGTCACTTGGCGGACTCGTCCTTGGTCTCGTCGGCCTTGTCGCCGTCCTCGCCCTCGATGACGGGGATGAGGGAGAGCTTGCCGCGCTGGTCGATCTCGGCGATCTCGACCTGGACCTTCTGGCCCACGCCGAGCACGTCCTCGACGTTCTCCACGCGCTTGCCGCCGGCGAGCTTGCGGATCTGCGAGATGTGCAGCAGACCGTCCTTGCCCGGCATGAGGGAGACGAAGGCACCGAAGGTGGTGGTCTTGACGACCGTACCCAGGTAGCGCTCGCCGACCTCGGGCATGGTCGGGTTGGCGATGCCGTTGATCGTGGCGCGGGCGGCCTCGGCGGCCGGGCCGTCGGCGGCACCGATGTAGATGGTGCCGTCGTCCTCGATCGTGATCTCGGCGCCGGTGTCCTCCTGGATCTGGTTGATCATCTTGCCCTTGGGGCCGATGACCTCGCCGATCTTGTCCACGGGGATCTTGACGGTGATGATCCGCGGGGCGTTGGGGGACATCTCGTCCGGCGTGTCGATCGCTTCCATCATCACATCGAGGATGTGGAGGCGGGCGTCGCGGGCCTGCTTGAGGGCCGCGGCCAGGACGGAGGCCGGGATGCCGTCCAGCTTGGTGTCGAGCTGGAGGGCGGTCACGAACTCCTTGGTGCCGGCGACCTTGAAGTCCATGTCGCCGAAGGCGTCCTCCGCACCGAGGATGTCGGTGAGGGCGACGTAGTGCGTCTTGCCGTCGATCTCCTGGGAGATCAGGCCCATGGCGATACCGGCGACGGGGGCCTTCAGGGGCACACCGGCGTTCAGCAGCGACATGGTGGAGGCGCAGACCGAGCCCATGGACGTCGAGCCGTTGGAGCCCAGCGCCTCGGAGACCTGGCGGATCGCGTAGGGGAACTCCTCGCGCGTCGGCAGCACGGGCACGATGGCCCGCTCGGCCAGGGCGCCGTGGCCGATCTCGCGGCGCTTCGGCGAACCGACGCGGCCGGTCTCGCCGACGGAGTACGGCGGGAAGTTGTAGTTGTGCATGTAGCGCTTGCGGGTCACCGGGGAGAGGGTGTCCAGCTGCTGCTCCATGCGGAGCATGTTGAGGGTGGTGACGCCCAGGATCTGGGTCTCGCCACGCTCGAACAGGGCCGAGCCGTGCACGCGCGGGATGGCCTCGACCTCGGCGGCGAGCGTACGGATGTCCGTCACGCCACGGCCGTCGATGCGCTTCTTCTCCTTGATGACGCGCTCACGGACCAGGGACTTGGTCAGCGAGCGGTACGCGGCGGAGATCTCCTTCTCGCGGCCCTCGAACTCCGGCAGGAGCTTCTCGGCGGCGAGCTCCTTGACACGGTCGATCTCGGTCTCGCGCTCCTGCTTGCCGGCGATGGTGAGCGCCTGGGCGAGCTCGTCGCGGACGGCCTTGGTCAGGGCGGCCAGGACGTCGTCCTGGTAGTCCAGGAAGACCGGGAACTCGCCCTCGGGCTTGGCGGCCTTGGAGGCGAGCTCGGACTGCGCGCGGCACAGGACCTTGATGAAGGGCTTCGCGGCCTCGAGACCGGCGGCGACGACCTCCTCGGTGGGGGCGTCGGCGCCGTCCTTGACCAGCTGGACGGTCTTCTCGGTGGCCTCGGCCTCGACCATCATGATCGCGACGTCGCCGTCCTCCAGGACGCGGCCGGCCACGACCATGTCGAAGACGGCGTCCTCGAGCTCGGTGTGGGTCGGGAACGCGACCCACTGGCCCTTGATCAGAGCGACGCGGGTGGCGCCGATCGGACCGGAGAAGGGCAGGCCCGCGAGCTGCGTGGAGCAGGAGGCGGCGTTGATCGCGACCACGTCGTAGAGGTGGTCGGGGTTGAGCGCCATGATCGTCTCGACGATCTGGATCTCGTTGCGCAGGCCCTTCTTGAAGGAGGGGCGCAGCGGGCGGTCGATCAGGCGGCAGGTCAGGACCGCGTCCTCGGAGGGACGGCCCTCGCGGCGGAAGAAGGAGCCGGGGATCTTGCCGGCCGCGTACATGCGCTCCTCGACGTCCACCGTCAGGGGGAAGAAGTCGAGCTGGTCCTTGGGCTTCTTGGAAGCCGAGGTGGCCGACAGCACCATGGTGTCGTCGTCCAGGTACGCCACGGCGGAACCGGCGGCCTGCTTGGCCAGGCGGCCCGTCTCGAAGCGGATGGTGCGGGTGCCGAAGGCGCCGTTGTCGATGACGGCCTCGGCGTAGTGGGTCTCGTTCTCCACCAGGGATATCTCCTCGTCTACGTCCCGGCCCGTGTGGCGGGGACGGTGGTGGAGGAGCGTCTGTGCTGGCCGGTCTTCGATCGAAGCACCCGGATTTCCCTGATCCGGGGGCCACTACCGAGGACCGGCGGCGAGCTGAGCGCTCCTCCTCATACGGTTCGGCGTAGGTGCCGTTGTGGAAACCAGACTACAAAGCTTCTGCTTTCCACGAGATACGCAAAGGGAGCGGCCCCCAGATCGTGGGAACCGCTCCCTTCACGGTGTCTTACTTGGCGCCGGCGGCACCGCGGCGGATGCCGAGGCGCTCGACCAGGGCGCGGAAGCGCGTGATGTCCTTCTTGGCCAGGTACTGCAGCAGGCGACGGCGCTGACCGACCAGGAGCAGCAGGCCACGACGCGAGTGGTGGTCGTGCTTGTGCATCTTCAGGTGCTCGGTCAGGTCCGAGATGCGGCGGGTGAGCATCGCAACCTGGACCTCGGGGGAGCCGGTGTCGCCCTCCTTGGTGGCGAACTCGGCCATGATCTGCTTCTTCGTAGCGGCGTCGAGCGACACGCGATACTCCTTCTGAGTGTCTTTTGGCCACCGAGTGCCCCTGGTCTCTTACTCAGGGGAGCTTCCGTTACTCGGGAGGCGGGGTCCGCTGGGCGCTGTCCCCAGAGACCCGCGAAGGGCGCTCCGGAGGCGCGTACACAAACGGCCGTTGCACAGAGTACCAGCCCGGACCAGTCACCCTGGCAGGGAGGGCCGGATACGGGGGCGGGGCAGGGGCTGATCCGTCCGGCCTGTCCGGACTATCCGGCCGACAAGCTGCGCGCCGCCGAGTACAGATCGAGGACGGCGAGGCACAGCGGGACGAGCGCGAGGAGGAGGACGCTCTCGGCGAGGTCGGAGACACGCCCCCAAAAGGGTGACAGGCCCCGGGTGGGGACGATCAGCGCCACGGCGGTGAGCAGGGCGCCACCGAGGGTGACGGCTGCTGCGAGCCAGAGCGTACGGACGTCGAGGGACCCGCCGCCCGCACCCGCGTCGGCGGCCGGCTGGAGGGCGAGGCCGAGGACGAGCAGGGCGAGGGCTGCGAGGCCCGCGCCGAGGACGGCGGCGACCTGGGCGGTGTAGCGGAAGAGACGGGCGCGCAGCAGCATCGCGAGGCCGGCGGTCAGGGCGAGGAGACGGGGCCAGGGGCCGCCGCCGGGGGCGAAGGCGAGGACGGCGGCGGAGGCCGTGACGAGAACCGCGCAGCCGCCGACGAGGCCGAGCAGCAGCTCGTGGCCGCGGCGGACCCGTGCGGCGAT
>NZ_JBAMDC010000221.1:0-11495 GCF_036961605.1 Streptomyces sp. KLMMK | reverse complement strand
GCGAGCCGCGCCCGCGCCGTGCGACGGCCACCGCCCCGGCGCCCACCACGACCGCAGCACCGGCGACCCCCAGGAGCAGCGGGGTCGAGGACGACGCGCCGGTCGTGGCCAGCTCGCCCGTCGCCGGCAGGTCCGACAGGCCGCCCTTCGGGGCCCGCTTGTCCACCACCGTCGTCACGGCCTTCCCGGGCCTGGTGGTCGTGCCCTTGGAGTCCTCGCCCGTGGTGGGCTTGCTGCCCGCGGCCAGGACGTCGAAGTAGTAGTACGCGCCGGCCGAGTAGCCGCAGGTGCGGCTCCGGTCGGAGAAGAAGCCCGTCTGGAACGCCCCGCCGAAGCCGGCCGGCGCCTTGGCGTCGACCTTCAGGCGCAGCGACGCCTCCGCGAACGCGCGCGGTTTGAGGTTGCGCGTCTCGGCGAAGTAGCCGTAGTCGGCGGGCATGGGCTCCCACCGGCGGGAACCGGAGTTGTACCACTGCACGGTGATGTACTTCGTGGTCTCGTTCTCCAGGTTTTGCCGGTCCCAGGACCACAGCTCCATCGAGGCGGAGAGGGACGCGATGACCCTGCCGGACGTGTTGGCCGCCCGGTAGGTGAAGGCGTGCCAGCCGGAACCGGCGACGATCTCCCGCGGCAGGCCGCGGAGTTCGGTCGTCACCCACTTCTCCTCGGTGTGGGCGCGGCACGGGTCCTCGGCCGGCGAGGCCGGGGCGGAGCTCTTCGACGCGCCGGGCGCGGGCGAGGAGGCCGAGGTGCTGGAGGAAGGGCTGGAGGAAGGGCTGGGCGAGCGGCCGGCGGATGCGGACGCGGAGGCCGAGGAGGACGCCGAGGCCGATGCGGAAGAGGACGCCGAGGTTGATGCGGACGCCGATGCGGACGTGGAGGCCGAGGCCGAGGATGCCGTCGTGGCCGGCCCGTCCCCCGTTGCAAAGGCGTGGGGAGCCGCGAGGACCGTGGCCGGGCCGATGACGGCCGTGGCGGCGGCGGTTGCCAGCGCGCGGCGAAGCTTCATGGAAATACCCCATCCGGATGCGGAGTGGAAAAGGCCGTCGCGGTGGGGGGAAGTCGCGGTGTGGCCGTGCTGGTTGGCACGTACATGAGCATCGTAGGGGGGAGCGGTGACGGCCCGGTCGCCGAGGGTGGGCGGGTGACCGACGTCACAGGCGGCTGCCGGGCCACTCGGGGCCGCGGGAACGGCGAAGGGCCCCGGGCCGCCTCCGCGGGGGCGTGCGGGCGGCCTCGGGGCCCTTGACTGCCGGCACCGAGGTCAGGGCGAGGTCGGTGCCGCGGAGCGGCGCCGGGGGGAGCGCCGCTGGTCATGGGATGTGGTGCGGGCGTACGGGTGGTGCGGGGGCGTACGACCTCACTGGTTCGACCAATGGCGGTTCGGGACCAGGAGGTTGGTGCTCTCTTGGCATCGTGCGGGATGGGCCGGACCCGGCGCAACCGTTTCGACCGGATACGGTCGGTTCCAGGCGTCCCCGGAACCGACCGTCTTTTCGGTGGCAACCGGGCTGCTGTCCCCTGCTGACCGGTCACCGGCACCGGAGTGAGGTCCCACGACGCGCGCACTCGCACGTCTCACACTCCGGTGGATCCGCCCTGTCGGTGCCGGGCGCCCAGGTGAACAGGGGCGGAAACCACGCGTGGATTTCAGGTGGGCCGCTCCTGGATGGCGCGGGCACCCGGCTCAACGAAGCGGGCCGCCGGGCGGTCACGCGCCGTCCGGGTGATGTGACGGCCCGGCGGTCCGAACCCGCATGCGGCACCTGTACAGATCCCCAGGGCCCCCGGGGAGCCGCGGCAGGGCCGGAAGGAGTCAGATGCGGCCCCGGCACAGCTCCAGCAGCGTCATGGCGAGCGCGGTGCCCGGCTTGCCGAGCTGGTCGCTGTAGTGGCCGATGATCTCCATCTCGCGGGAGAGGTTCACCCGGCGCCCGCCGGAGGTGATGCGCTCGTGCTGGATCACGGCCGAGACGGCCATCCGTTCCTGGATGAGGCCGATGATCCTGCCGTCGAGATCGTCGATCCGCTGCCGGGCGCCGGTGATCACGCCGGCGGCCTCGTCGGTCCGGGCGCCGGTCTCGGCCGCGGGGCGGGCTGCGGTGGCGGTGGCGGTGATGGTGGGGGTGCTCATGTCTGATCCTCCAAAAAGGGCGGCGGCCCCCCGGAGCGACAGGACCCGGGAAAAACGACAGGCGCCCCGGGCCTTGTCGGCCCGGGGCGCCTGTGGAAGTCGCTTGTCAGTTGCTCAAGCAGCACGACCATGGCAGCCGGACGGGCCGGTTGCCATAGGTAAAGACGAAGGTCTGGTGCTTGCGCATGGGGGACAGTATGGCCCGCGGGCGCCGCCGGGGCCAGCGCCGGTCCGGCCGGGTTTCGGATGGTGAGACAAAAGCAAGCACCGGCGCCCCGGTAGAATCGACAAATACAGACCCCCTCCTCCACCGCCGGAAGGCCGCTCCCGTGTCAGCAGCACCCCCCGCCGCCCACGACAACACCGCGGAGCCGGTGCTCGTTGTCGACTTCGGCGCGCAGTACGCCCAGCTCATCGCCCGCCGAGTCCGTGAGGCGCGGGTCTACAGCGAGATCGTGCCCAGCACGATGCCCGTGGCCGAGATGCTCGCCAAGAAGCCGAAGGCGATCATCCTCTCCGGCGGCCCCTCGTCCGTGTACGAGGAGGGCGCCCCCCGCCTCGACGACGCCCTCGGCCTCTTCGAGTCCGGCGTCCCCGTCTTCGGTATGTGCTACGGCTTCCAGCTGATGGCCACCACGCTCGGCGGCACCGTCGACAACACCGGCGCGCGCGAGTACGGCCGCACCCCCCTGCACGTCTCCAAGACCGGCTCGACCCTCTTCGAGGGCACCCCGGCGGAGCAGTCGGTGTGGATGTCGCACGGCGACGCCTGCTCGGCGGCCCCCGAGGGCTTCACCGTCACCGCCTCCACGGACGTCGTGCCGGTCGCCGCCTTCGAGAACGACGAGAAGAAGCTCTACGGCGTCCAGTACCACCCCGAGGTCATGCACTCCACGCACGGCCAGCTGGTCCTGGAGCACTTCCTCTACCGCGGCGCGGGCATCGAGCCGACCTGGACCACGGGCAACGTGATCGAGGAGCAGGTCGCCGCCATCCGCGAGCAGGTCGGCACCAAGCGCGCCATCTGCGGCCTGTCCGGCGGCGTGGACTCCGCGGTCGCCGCGGCCCTCGTCCAGAAGGCCATCGGCTCCCAGCTGACCTGCGTGTACGTCGACCACGGCCTGATGCGCAAGGGCGAGACCGAGCAGGTCGAGAAGGACTTCGTCGCCGCGACGGGCGTCCAGCTCAAGGTCGTCGACGCCCAGGAGCGATTCCTGAACGCCCTGGCCGGCGTCTCCGACCCGGAGGCCAAGCGCAAGATCATCGGCCGTGAGTTCATCCGCGTCTTCGAGCAGGCCCAGGCCGAGATCGTGGCCGAGGCCGGCGCCGGCGGCGAGGACGTCGCCTTCCTGGTCCAGGGCACCCTCTACCCCGACGTGGTGGAGTCCGGCGGCGGCACCGGCACCGCCAACATCAAGTCCCACCACAACGTGGGCGGCCTCCCCGAGGACCTGGAGTTCGAGCTCGTCGAGCCGCTCCGCCAGCTCTTCAAGGACGAGGTCCGCATGGTCGGCCAGGAGCTCGGCCTGCCGGAGGAGATCGTCCAGCGCCAGCCCTTCCCGGGCCCCGGCCTCGGTATCCGCATCGTCGGCGAGGTCACCAAGGAGCGCCTCGACCTGCTGCGCGAGGCCGACGCCATCGCCCGCGAGGAGCTCACCGCCGCCGGCCTGGACCGCGAGATCTGGCAGTGCCCGGTCGTGCTCCTGGCCGACGTCCGCTCGGTCGGCGTCCAGGGCGACGGCCGCACGTACGGCCACCCGATCGTGCTGCGCCCCGTCTCGTCCGAGGACGCCATGACGGCCGACTGGACCCGTATGCCGTACGAGGTGCTGGCCCGCATCTCGACCCGCATCACGAACGAGGTCGCCGATGTGAACCGCGTGGTGCTGGACGTGACCAGCAAGCCGCCGGGCACCATCGAGTGGGAGTAGTCCTCCCGTAGGCCCACAGGCCGAACAGGCCCGCAGGTCGAACGCCGGTGCCGCCGCTCATTCGTTTGGGCAGCGGCACCGGCGTTTGTGGTGGGTACGCTGGCTGCACGGGCGAGACTCCGTCGCATGGGAGCAATCATGAGTGCCGCACCCGAGTTCGAGCTGGACGAGCAGTACAACTATCCGGTTCCCCCGCCGGGGGGCTGGACGGCTGATGACCTCGACCGGCTCCCGAACTTGCCGCGGCACACTGAGCTGATCGACGGGAGCCTCGTCTTCGTGAGTCCGCAGACCGAGTTCCATTTCCGGACCATGCGGCTGCTGGAGAACCTCCTCCTGGAGCAGGCGCCGGAAGAGCTTGACGTCTTCCGGGAGTTCACCGTCAGGCTGGACAGGCGAAACCGCCCGGACCCGGATCTCCTGGTGGTGCCGACCGGGGCGGACACCGGTCCGAAAGGAACCTGGCTCAAGCCGGAGGACGTCGTCCTCGCGGTGGAGGTTGTGTCCGAAGACTCCGTCGCACGTGATCGCGAGGTCAAGCCTCGCAAGTACGCAGCCGCAGGCATTCCTCATTACTGGCGTGTGGAGGAGAACGAGGGGCTTCCGGTCGTCTATGTCTATGAGCTCGATCCGGCAACTCGATCGTATGTTCCGAGCGGCATCTTTCATGGTCGGCTGAAGCTGTCGGTTCCGTTCGATATCGACATCGACCTCTCCTCGATCAACCAGCGTCGCCGCGGTCGCCCGTAGGGTCGCGACTCCCTCGGGCCTCTCCGCGGAGAGGCCCGAGGGCTGGTGCAATCGCGAGACGAGACGTATCGTTTCCCTTCTGAGGCCGCACCCGCACACGAACCCCAGGAAGGGACCCGCCATGCCCCGGACCGAACCCCGAACCCTCACCGTCGACGTCGCCCCCGGCGTCCGCCTCTGGAGCGAAGGGCGCGGCGGGGAGGCCGCCGGCTCCCCGCCCCTGCTGCTCATCATGGGCGCGCAGGCCTCCGGCCTCGCCTGGCCCGAGGAGTTCGTCGACGCCCTCGCCGCCCGTCACCGCGTGATCCGTTACGACCACCGCGACGCCGGCCGCTCCACCTGGTCCTACGACGAGCAGCCCTACCGCATCACCGACCTCGCGGACGACGCCCTCGCCGTCCTGGACGCCCACGGCGTCGAGCGCGCCCACATCGTCGGCATGTCGCTCAGCGGCATGCTGGCGCAGCTGCTGCTCGCCGATCACCCGGACCGCATCCTCAGCGCCACCCTCATCGGCACCTGCGCGCTGAGCGGGAGGCCGCTCGTCGAGGCCGACGGCACGGAAACCGCCGTCGCCGACCTGCCCGGCATCGATCCGCGCGTCCTGGAGATGTGGGCCCAGCCGGTGGAGGACCACGGCCCGGAGGCCGAGCTCGACCGGCGCGTGGCGCACTGGCGGCTGCTGAGCGGCGAGGAACTCCCCTTCCACGCCGACGAGATGCGCGAGCGCGAGCGGGTGATCATCGAGCACGCGGGGCGTTACGACGTCTCCACCGCCCACGGCCGTGCCGACCACTCCGGCATGGAGCGTACGGAGGAGCTGGCGCGCAACACCGTTCCCACGCTGGTGACCGACGCCTCCGCCGAGCCCGTCTTCCCGCCGTCCCACCCCCGCCACATCGCCCAAGTGATCGGCAACGCCCGGACGGTGGCGATGCCGGGCATGGGGCACGCGCTGCCGCGCGAGTGCCTGATGCCGCTGGCCGAGGCGATCCTGGAGCACGCCGCGGCCGCGTCGGCGGCGCCTGCCGCGTCGTAGGCCTGTTCCCGGCGGGTACCCGGCGGTAGCTTCCGTTCCGTAGCCACGGAACGGAACGGAACGACCGGAGGAGCACCGCCATGTCGCAGGCAACAGCACCGGAACCGATCCCCGCCGATCAGCTCCACTTCGCCATGCCGCCGAAGCACGACACCGTCGAGGAGGAGCGGCGGCACCGCAAAGAGCGGCTCGCGGCGGCGCTGCGGCTCTTCGGGCGCTTCGGGTTCGAGGAGGGGGTCGCGGGGCACATCACCGCGCGCGACCCCGAGTTCACCGATCACTTCTGGGTCAACCCGTTCGGGATGTCGTTCAAGCACGTCACCGTGAGCGATCTGATCCTCGTGAACCACAAGGGACAGGTCGTCGAGGGCCGGTACCACGTCAACCAGGCGGCGTTCGCGATCCATTCGCAGGTCCATAAGGCCCGGCCCGACGTCGTCGCCGCCGCGCACAGCCACTCCACGTACGGCCGGGCGCTGTCCGCGCTGGGGGAGCTGCTGGAGCCGATCACCCAGGACGTGTGCGCCTTCTACGAGGACCACGCCCTCTTCGACGACTACACGGGCGTCGTGGTGGACGAGGAGGAGGGGCGCCGGATCGCCACGGCGCTCGGGCCGCACAAGGCGGTCGTCCTGCGCAATCACGGGCTGCTGACCGTGGGCGACTCCGTGGACGCGGCCGCGTGGTGGTTCATCACCATGGAGCGCTCCTGCCAGGTGCAGCTCGCGGCGAAGGCGGCCGGGAAGCCCGTCCTCATCGACCAGGCGAGCGCACGGCACACGCGCGGTCAGCTCGGCAACGACCTGGCGGCGTGGATCAACTACCAGCCGCTGTACCAGCAGATCACGCGGAGCGAGCCGGAGCTGCTGGGCTGACGGGGAGGCCGCCCGCGACCCGGGAGGGCCGCCCGCGACCCGGGAGAGGCCGGCGGCCCAGGAGAGCCCGCGACCCCCTCCTGTCGGCGGGGGTCGCTCGTTCTTCCGGGCGCCGTTTCAGGGCATTCGCCCTGCTTACGATGGTCAGGAGCCGGGGCGTAGCCGCCTCGGCTCCTGCATGCCCGGAGGGCGCCGTCGCGCCCGGATGATCAGAACCTGGTAGGAGAACCATGCGCCGCCTCTCCCGTTGCGTCGGGCTGTCCGCTGCCCTGGCCCTCGCCGGCCTGGCCGTCACCGGATGCGGCGGCGGTGCGGAGGCCGAGGAGAAGGCGGGCCGGAAGGCGTCCTCGCCGTCCGGATCGTCGGCGTCCTCGGCCTCGCCCTCGGCGGCCCCCGTGACCGAGAAGCCCGCGCCGGCGGCGAAGATGCTGCCCGGTGCCGCGCGGACCGTCCGGCCCGAGATGGCCCCCGCCAACGGCGAGAAGGTCGGCGTCGGCCAGCCCGTCGCCCTGGTCTTCAAGCAGCAGAAGGTCTCCAAGGAGCTGCGCGCGGGCATCGAGGGCCGGCTGAAGATCTCCACCTCGCCGCGGGTCCCGGGCGCCTGGCACTGGAACGAGACCAAGGGCGACACCCGGGTCCACTTCCGTCCCGAGAAGTACTGGCCCGCCGGGACCAAGGTCACTCTGGACGCCCGGCTGGCGGGCGTGCAGCTCGCCGAGGGCACGGCCGCCGCCGGCGACCGCACGGTCTCCTTCACCGTCGGCGACTCGATGGTCAGCACCGTCGACCTCAAGGCCCGCAAGCTGACCGTCGTCCGCAACGGCAAGACGCTGCGCACGATCCCGGTCAGCGGCGGCGATGAGAGCAAGGGCTTCGGGACGCGCGAGGGCATCAAGACGATCCTCGCCAAGGAGGGCCGGGTCGTCATGGACTCGCTCTCCATCGGCATCCCGCGCAACCACCCCGACGGCTTCTTCGGGTCGTACGACTACAGCATGCGCGAGACGATCAGCGGCGAGTACGTGCACGCGGCCCCCGACAACGCCGAGTCGTTCGGCAAGGAGAACGTCAGCCACGGCTGCATCGGCATGTCGACGGAAGACGCCAAGTGGCTGTACGGGCTGAGCCTGAAGGGCGACGTCGTCCAGGTCACCGGCAGCACCAGGCCGAAGCCGATGGACCGCTTCGGCAACGGCTACGGCGACTGGAACATCAGCTGGCAGGAGTGGTTGGAGGGCAGCGCCCTCGGCGTCCGCACCGGGGCCTGACCACCCGCCGCCCTCGCTGCCCTCGCGGCGGTCCGCTGCGGGGCTCTGACCTCGGGACCTGCCCTGGTACCCAGGTTTATCCACAGGGCTGAACGCGTTCCGCCTCCCGTCCGTATGGTTCGGATGACGACCAGGACGGAACGGAGAGGCGGCGGACGCCATGGGCTTCATCGGGCGCGGAAAGCAGGGGGACAGCGCGCAGTACGCACTGCTGCCCCTGCGTATCTTCCTCGGCATCACCTTCATCTACGCGGGCCTCGACAAGATCACGGACTCCGGCTTCCTGGCGGACAGCGGGCCCGGCTCGATCGGCGAGCTGATGCGTACGGTCCGCGGCTCGTCCGCCGTTCCGGGCCTGGTCGACCTGGCCCTGAAGAACCCCGAGGGCTTCGGCTATGCGATGGGCCTCGGCGAGTTCGCGGTGGGCGTCGGGACGCTCTTCGGCATATTCGCCCGCGTCGCCGCGGCCGGCGGCGCGCTCATATCCCTCAGCCTCTGGCTGACCGTCAGCTGGCAGACGACGCCGTACTTCTACGGCAACGACCTGATCTACCTGATGGCGTGGCTGCCGCTGGTGGTGGCGGGGGCGCCGGTGTGGTCGGTGGACGCGGGGCCGCTGCGGGCATCCCGCAAGCCGGCGCGGAAGCCCTCGCGCAAGCCGCGGGCCAAGTCTCCCGCGAAGGCGCCCGCGAGGCCGTCCGGAAAGCCGTCCGGAAAGCCTGCCGCCAAGTCGCCGGGGAAGCCGTCCGCGAAGCCGGCGGCCAAGTCCACGGCCAAGCCGTCCGGCAAGGCGCCGCGTGGGTCCGGCCGGGCGTAAGCGGTAGGCCGCAGGCCGGCCGTGAGCCGGCCGTGGGCGTCGGAGGCGGGGAGCCGCCACCGTGCGCCCGCGCCCGTCAGTGCCCGTCAATGTCCGTCAGTAGTGGGGCCGGTGCCCGCGCTGCCAGGGGCGGGCCGGTGCCGACCGCGAGCGGCTACCGCTCCCGGTCCGTGTCCTTCTTCCGGCGGAGGGTGAAGGCCACGGACGACACCACGCCCGCCAGGCAGAAGCCCGCTCCCAGCACCGGCAGCAGCACGTACGAAGGGAAGTGCAGATCCCCGCGGGCCGCCCCCAGATACGCGACGGCGCACCCCAGCAGGACCAGCCCGACGACCAGCTTCCCCGGCTCGAAGTCATGACGACGCACGGTCCACCTCCACCTGACCGATACCGACCTTGAGCAGGACCTCCAGCGTTCCCCGGGACGGCTTCCCGGACGGAGGCTCCAGCGTCATCCGCTTCTTCTGCCCCGGCCGGACGTCGACGTCGTCGCGCGCCTCGCCGGGCAGGCGGATGTCGCCCACGCCCACGTCCAGGGTGATCCGCGCCGTGACGTCCTCCGGGACGACCAGCTTGAGCTGGCCCGCGCCCACCTCCGCGCGGGTGGCGACCGTGCCGGCCCGCGGCCAGGCCAGGCCGGTGAGGTCGAGCACGCCCACGCCGCTGCCCACCCGGTACTCCCCGCGTACCGCGGCGACGGCGTCCGGGCGCCAGGTGGTGCGCGTCCAGTCCGTGGAGACGGACTTGGGCAGGGCGGCCGCGCCCGCCAGCAGGGCGCCGGTGAGGACGGCGGCGACGACCGTGCCGCCGCCGGTGCGCCCGTAGCGGGAGCTGACGGCGATGCCCAGGCCGAAGGCGGCCAGCGCACAGGCCAGGCCGGCCTCCAGGCAGGTGCCGAGCGGGTGGTGGCGCCAGGTGAGGCCGGCGCCGAGGCAGAAGGCGACGACGGCGGTCAGGAACGTCCAGCCGCCGAGCGGCGTACCGGCGCGGGCCGGGCGGAGCCGGGCCGGGGGACGTTCGCGCCCGTCCTGCGGTTCGTCGTCCGGACCCCACAGATAGCCGGTCTCGGCGCCCAGCGGGCCCGTCGTGCCGTCCTTGATGATCGGGTCGCGCCACCAGGAGGGGCCGCCCGGGGCGGGCGGGGCCTTGGTCTCGGGCGGGGGAGCCGACGTCTTCTGCGCCTTCTGGGCCGCGGCGACGGCCGCCTCGGCCTCGGGCTCGTGCCGGTGGTACGACCAGTAGGCCGCCCCGGCCATCACCATGGTCAGCATCAGCGCGAACGACATCACCGCGCTGTTGTTGAGCATCGACAGGAACAGGCCGCAGCCCACCAGCGCGCACAGCACCGCCGTCAGCGCCGGGCCCTCGACCCGGCCCGAGAGCATCCTGCGGGCCTCGTTCTCCTCCTCCCCGTCCAGGGGGATCAGCAGCCACGCGAAGCCGTAGAGGATCAGACCCAGGCCGCCGGAGACGGCCAGCACACCGAGCACCACCCGGAAGATCACGGGATCGACGTCGAAGAAGCGGCCGAGGCCGCCGCACACGCCGGACACCACTTTGTGCTCCCGGCTGCGCCGCAGCGGGGGCCGGGCGTCCTGCGGATCACCGTGAACCGGACCCGCCTGATGCGCGTCCTGGGTGTTGGGTGTGTCGGTCATATGGACATGGTGTCAATCGGAACGCGCTTGTGGCACACCCGGCAACCCTGGCCGTTCCCTGAGATCGCCCCTGAGAAGGCGCCGTATATCGTGTCGCGACACAGCACAGCAGGGGAACCGGAGGGCTTCGGGGTGGATGGGTCAGTGTCCGGACAGGCGGTGTCCGGGCCGGGGCCGGACACCGGTCGGCTGGTCGCCGGGCGGTACCGCCTCGTCGACCGGATAGGCCGCGGCGGGATGGGCACGGTCTGGCGCGCCCAGGACGAGCTGCTGGACCGGCAGGTCGCGCTCAAGCAGATCCACGTCTCGCCGTACCTGGACGACGACGAGCTCGCCACGCTCTACGAGCGCACCCGCCGCGAGGCCCGCAGCGCCGCCCGGATCAACCATCCCAACGTGGTCGTCGTCCACGACGTCGTCGACGACCGGGGCCTGCCCTGCATCGTCATGGAGTACGTGCCCTCCAGAACGCTCGGCGACGTCCTCAAGCACGGGACCGTCACCCCGGACGAGGCCGCCCGCATCGGCCGCGGCATGATCGCCGCCCTGCGTGCGGCCCACGCGGCCGGCGTGCTGCACCGCGACGTGAAGCCGGGCAACGTCCTGCTCGGCCACGACGGCCGCGTCGTCCTCACCGACTTCGGCATCGCCCAGTCCACCGGCACCTCCACCCTCACCAAGACCGGCGAGATGGTCGGCTCGATCGACTACATCGCGCCCGAGCGCGTCAAGGGCGCCAAGCCCGGCCCGGCGTCCGACCTGTGGGCCCTCGGCGCGACGCTGTACCAGGCGCTGGAGGGCCGCCCGCCGTTCCGCAAGGACACGGCCGTCGAGACGGCCTACGCGATCGCCATGGACCCCCTGGAGCCGCCGCGCCGCGCGGGCGCCCTCACCCGCCTCATCGAGACCCTGCTCGCGAAGGACCCGGCCGTACGGCCCCCGGCCGACCTGGCCGAGCAGATCCTGCGCGAGCCCGCCGCCGAGTCGGACACCGCCTACATGCCCGCGGCGGAGCAGCGCCGC
>NZ_JBAMDC010000220.1:0-11506 GCF_036961605.1 Streptomyces sp. KLMMK | reverse complement strand
TCGCGCACGTACTCACGAAGGTAAGCCTAACCTGAGTTGCCGGTGATCGTGCGGCGCACTGCGGAGGTGGCTGAAGCTCACGGCATGGGCTGGGGCGGCCTGGGGCCCGAGTAGGCGCCCGTGGGGCGCATCCGGAGCGGACGCTCCGTGTACTCCTCCAGGGTGTGTGCGATCCAGCCGGCCGTGCGGGCGACCGCGAACACCGTCTCCCCGGCCTCGGGCGGCATCTCCGCGGAGACCGACAGCACGGCGAGGGCGAGGTCCACGTTGGCGTGCAGGGCCACGTGCCGGGCCGTCGTGGCCTCGACCTCGCGCGCCGCCTCCAGTGCGTCCGCGGCCGCCGGTACGGATTCCAGCCGGGCGAACAGGGCGGTGGCGCGGGGGTCGGGGCCCGGGTAGAGCCGGTGGCCGAGGCCCGGCACGCGGCGCCCGCCGCGCAGGTGGTCGGCCACGACCGCCCCCGCGCTGCCCCGCTGCAGCACCTCCGTCAGCATCCGGTGCGCCAGACCGCTCGCCGCGCCGTGCAGCGGGCCCTCCATCACCCCGAGCCCGGCCGAGACCGCGGCGTAGGGGTGGGAACGGGCGGAGGCGGCGACCCGTACGGCGAGCGTGGACGCGGCCAGGTCGTGGTCGATGAGCAGCACGAGGGCGGCTTCCAGGGCGCGCAGTGACGCCTCGTCGGGCGCCTGCGCGGTCAGCCGGGACCACAGCCTGCGGGGGAGCGGGGCGCCTCCGCCGTCCCCCCGGGGCAGCCGCCCGGCGGCCGGCAGCGCGTCGACCAGCGTCGGGATCAGCCCGCGCGCCGTGCCCAGCACCGCCTCGGGCGACAGGTCGAAGCGCATCGGGTCGGCGGCGGCCGCTGCGATCGCCGCCACCCGCAGCCGGTCGGTGGGACCGCTGTGCGCGGGCATGGCGCTCACCGCGCGGAGCGCCGCGATCAGGCCGTCCTCCGGGGCGGTGAACCGCGTGCCGGGCCGCAGCCGGCCGGTCCACAGCCACTCCGCGACCTCCTCGTAGCCGTACCGGTCCGCGAGCGCGGTGGCGTCCACGCCGCGGTAGAAGTACCGGCCCTCCTCGATGAGGGTGACGCCCGTGCGGATCGCCGTCTCGCCGCCGAACGCCGTCTCGCGCCGTCCGCGCCGCACGAGCGCGTCGACCTCGCGCGCGTCGAAGGTGCTGCCGCGCCCGCCGGGGCCGCGGCGGCTGGTGAGCTGCCCGCGGCTCACGTACGCGTAGACCGTCTCGGGCTTCACTCCGAGCCGCTCGGCGACCTCGCGGGTGGTCAGCCGCTCGTCCGTCGCGCCGTCGCGCTCCGCGTCGTCCGCCGGCCGCCGGCCCGCGCCGTCCTTCGTCCTGTGATCCGCCATGGAGGACACGCTATCCACCCGCTGTCCACCTCTGCATATTGATTGGAATCAACATTGACAACTGTTGAGTCAAGCATGGACAGTCCCATCAAGGCTTGATCGATCACTGAACACGGATCAGGGGGCAGCAATGCCGATCACCGAAGTGCCGCGCGGACTCGCCGGCGTCGTCGTCACCGACACCGCCCTCGGCGACGTCCGCGGCCGGGAGGGCTTCTACCACTACCGCCAGTACTCGGCCGTCGAACTCGCACGGACCCGGTCCTTCGAGGACGTCTGGCACCTGATGTTCCGCGGCTCCCTGCCGGACGCGCAGCAGCGGGCCCGCTTCGCCGCCGAGACCGCGGCCCTGCGCCGGCTCCCGCAGGACGTGCGCGACGCCCTGCCGGGCATCGCCCGCGCCGGTGCCGCCTCCGGCCCACTCGCCGGGCTGCGCACCGCGCTGTCCCTGCTGGGCGCCTCGTCCGGGCTCCGGCCGCTGTACGACACCGACGCCGCCGGGCGCGAGGCCGCCGCGCTCGCCGCCTGCGCCGCCGTTCCCACCCTGCTCACGGCCCTCCACCGGCTCGGCAGCGGACTGGAGCCTGTCGAACCGCGCGACGACCTGCCGCACGCCGCCAACTACCTCTACATGCTCACCGGAGCCGAGCCCGGCACCCGGCAGGCCCGGGCCGTCGAGCGGTACCTCGTCTCCACCATCGACCACGGGTTCAACGCCTCGACGTTCACCGCTCGCGTCATCGCCTCCACCGGTGCGGACCTCGCCGCCTGCCTGTGCGGCGCGATCGGCGCGCTCTCCGGCCCGCTGCACGGCGGCGCCCCCAGCCGGGCGCTCGACACCCTCGACGCCATCGGCACCCCCGGCCGCATCGACTCCTGGATCCGTGAACGCGTCCTCGCGGGCGAACGGATCATGGGCTTCGGGCACCCCGTCTACCGCACCGAGGACCCCCGCTCCCGGATGCTCCGCGAGATCGCCCGGGAGTTCGGCGGGGACCTCGTGGACTTCGCCGTCGAGGTCGAGGGCCGGGTGGAGGCGATCCTCGCCGAGCTCAAGCCCGGCCGGGAGCTCCACACCAACGTCGAGTTCTACGCGGGCGTCGTCATGGAGCTGTGCGGGCTGCCGCGCGAGATGTTCACCCCCACGTTCTGCGCGGCCCGCGTCGTCGGCTGGAGCGCCAATATCCTGGAGCAGGCGGACGACTCGAAGATCATCCGCCCGGCGGCCCGGTACGTGGGCCCGCCCCCGCACCAGCCGGTCCCCGCCGTGCTCGACTGACGATGGAGGCGCCCCCCGTGGCCAAGCGACAGATCCCGGTCATCGTGCTCGCAGGATTCCTGGGATCGGGCAAGACCACGCTCCTCAACCACCTCCTGGGGAGGAGCGGGGGCACCCGCATCGGAGCGATCGTCAACGACTTCGGCAGCATCGAGATCGATGCCATGAGCGTCGCCGGGCAGGTCGACTCGATGGTCTCGCTCGGCAACGGATGCCTGTGCTGCGCCGTGGACACCAGCGAGCTCGACGGCTTCCTCGACCGGCTCTCCCGCCCCGCGGCCCGCATCGACGTCATCGTCATCGAGGCCAGCGGCCTGGCCGAGCCGCAGGAAGTCATCCGGATGATCCTGGCCAGCGACAACAAGGACATCGTCTACGGAGGCCTCGTCGAGGTCGTCGACGCGGCGGAGTTCGCCGCCACCCGGGCCCGGCACCCGGAGCTCGACCGCCACGTGGCCATCGCCGACCTCGTCGTCCTCAACAAGGCGGACCGGGTCGGCGACGAGGCCCGCCGGGAGATCCTCGGCGTGCTGGAGGAGCTCGGCCCCGGCACGCCCGTCGTGCCCGCGTCGTACGGGCGTATCGACCCGGAGCTGCTCTTCGACCGCAAGCCGCGCGAGGACGACCCGTCGAAGACGCGCCAGCTGTCCTTCGAGGACCTGTGCGCCGACGACGAGCCGGACGGCCACGACCACCACAGCTGTGACGGACACGGCCACGACTGCCACGACGGCTGCGGCCGCAACGGGCACCTGCACGCCGCCTACGAGAGCGTCGAGTTCGTCTCCGAGGAGCCCGTGGACCCGCGGCGGCTGATGGAGTTCCTCGACAGCCGGCCGGAGGGGCTCTACCGGATCAAGGGCTTCGTGTACTTCGGCATAGCCGGGCACAAGCACAAGTTCGCCGTCCACGCCGTGGGCGACTTCCTGCGCTTCTACCGCTCCTCGTGGGCACGGGCCGAGGAACGGCTCACCCAGCTCGTACTGATCGGCAGGGGAGTCGACACGGCGGCCCTGCGGGCCGGGCTGGACCGCTGCCGCGTGACCGCGGGGGAGCCGCCGGCGGAGGAGAACAGCATGTGGGGCGTCCTGCGGTACGCACAGGGCTGACGGGGGCGCCCGCGGCGCCCCCGCCCTCCGGGCCCGGTTACACCGGGCCCGCCAGCGCCTTCACCGGCTTCGCCAGGGGAGCGCCCGAGCCGTCGCGCCGCGGGTCGGCCTCCGGCAGCTCCACCGGGGCGCCCTTCGCATCCGCCGCCCGCGCCGGCGCGGCACCCGCCCAGGCCATGACGAGGCAGTCCTCGCCCTTGAGGAAGCGCTGGCAGCGCACACCGCCCGTCGCCCGGCCCTTGCGCGGGTACTGGTCGAAGGGGGTCAGCTTCGCCGTGCCCTCCGAGGCCCCCAGCAGGGTGCCCCGCGCCCCGGCCTGGGTGAACACCACCGCGTCGGCCGCCGGGTCGATGGCCGTGAAGGAGATCACCTTCGCGTCCGCGGCGAGCTTGACGCCCGCCATGCCGCCCGCGGGCCGGCCCTGCGGCCGCACCTGCGAGGCCGGATAGCGCAGCAGCTGGGCGTCGTCGGTGATGAAGACGAGGTCCTCCTCGCCCGTCCGCAGCTCGGCGGCGCCGACGATGCGGTCGCCGTCCTTGAGGGAGATGACCTCCAGCTCGTCCTTGTTGGCCGGATAGTCGGGGACCACGCGCTTGACGACGCCCTGCTCCGTGCCGATCGCGAGCCCCGGCGAGGACTCGTCCAGCGTGGTGAGACAGACAACCGTCTCGCCGTCCGCCAGGGAGAGGAACTCCGGCACCGGTGCGCCGCCCGCCAGGCTGGGCGCCGCCGCCGTCTCCGGCAACTGCGGCAGGTCGATCACCCGCATCCGCAGCAGGCGTCCGGCCGACGTCACCGCGCCCACCTCGCCCAGGGCCGTCGCCGGCACCGCCGAGGCGATCACGTCGTGCTTGACGCGCTTGGCCTCGCCCGCGGCGGGCGGGAAGGGCTCGCCGGTGGCCGTACGGGCCAGCAGGCCGGTGGAGGACATCAGCACGCGGCACGGGTCGTCGGCGACCTGCAGCGGGACCGCCGACGCCGGGGCGCCGGCGGACTCCAGCAGGACCGTCCGGCGGTCGGTGCCGAACTTCTTCGCCACGTCGGCCAGTTCGCCCGAGACCATCTTGCGCAGCTCCGCGTCGGACTCCAGGATCCGCGTCAGCTCCTCGATCTCCTCGGTGAGCTTGTCGCGCTCCCCCTCCAGCTCGATGCGGTCGAACTTCGTCAGGCGGCGCAGCGGGGTGTCGAGGATGTACTGCGTCTGCACCTCGGAGAGGGAGAAGCGCGCGATGAGGGCCTCCTTGGCCTGCGCTGCGTTCTCACTCGATCGAATGATCCTGATGACCTCGTCGATGTCGAGCAGGGCCACCAGCAGGCCCTCGACCAGGTGCAGCCGGTCGCGCCGCTTGCCGCGCCGGAACTCGCTGCGCCGCCGCACCACCTCGAAGCGGTGGTCGACGTAGACCTCCAGGAGCTCCTTGAGGCCGAGCGTCAGCGGCTGGCCGTCGACCAGGGCGACGTTGTTGATGCCGAAGGACTCCTCCATCGGCGTGAGCTTGTAGAGCTGCTCCAGAACGGCCTCAGGGTTGAAGCCGTTCTTGATCTCGATGACCAGGCGCAGGCCGTGGGCGCGGTCGGTGAGGTCCTTGACGTCGGCGATGCCCTGGAGCTTCTTCGAGCCGACCAGGTCCTTGATCTTGGAGACGACCTTCTCGGGGCCGACGGTGAAGGGCAGCTCGGTGACGACCAGGCCCTTGCGGCGGGCCGTCACGGTCTCCACGGAGACGGTGGCGCGGATCTTGAACGTGCCGCGGCCCGTCTCGTAGGCGTCGCGCACGCCGCCGAGGCCGACGATGCGGCCGCCCGTGGGCAGGTCCGGGCCGGGGATGAACTTCATCAGCGTGTCGAGGTCGGCGCCCGGGTGCTTGATCAGGTGCCGGGCGGCCGCGACGACCTCGCCGAGGTTGTGCGGCGGCATGTTCGTCGCCATGCCGACCGCGATCCCGGACGAGCCGTTGACCAGCAGGTTGGGATAGGCGGCGGGCAGGGCCACGGGCTCCCGCTCGCTGCCGTCGTAGTTCGGCGTGAAATCGACGGTGTCCTCGTCGATCGACTCCGTCATCAGGGACGTCGCCGACGCCATCCGGGCCTCGGTGTAACGCATCGCCGCGGGCGGGTCGTCATTGCCGAGGGAGCCGAAGTTGCCGTGGCCGTCGACCAGCGGCACGCGCATGGAGAACGGCTGCGCCATGCGCACCAGGGCGTCGTAGATGGAGGCGTCGCCGTGGGGGTGGAGCTTACCCATCACCTCGCCCACGACGCGGGCGCACTTCACGTAGCCGCGATCGGGGCGCAGGCCCATCTCGTTCATCTGGTAGAGGATCCGGCGGTGGACCGGCTTGAGACCGTCGCGCGCGTCGGGCAGGGCCCGGGAGTAGATGACGGAGTAGGCGTACTCGAGGAAGGAACCCTGCATCTCGTCGACGACGTCGATGTCGAGGATGCGCTCCTCGAAGTTCTCCGGCGGCGGGGTCTTCGTGCTGCGGCGGGCCATCGCGGCTGCGGCTCCTTCGATCGATTGCCGAGGCAGGGTGCTGACGCGGACCATTGTGGACCGCGCCACTGACAACACCGGACACGACCCGTCCGTAAGGGGGCACCGCGCCGGGAACTTCGCCGGATGTCAGCGCGCTTGCATACAGTGACAGCACTGCTCATCACGCGAGTCATCGCGCACCGGCGCGAGATTTCAAGCGATCGAAGGGACGTACATGCCCATGGGTCACACGGCCACGCAACAGGCCGGTACCGGCGGCCTCACAGCGACCGAGCACCGCCTGGCCAACGGCCTGCGGGTGGTGCTCTCCGAAGACCACCTGACCCCGGTCGCCGCCGTCTGCCTCTGGTACGACGTCGGCTCGCGCCATGAGGTCAAGGGCCGCACAGGCCTCGCCCACCTCTTCGAGCACCTTATGTTCCAGGGCTCGGCACAGGTCAAGGGGAACGGCCATTTCGAGCTGGTCCAGGGCGCCGGCGGCTCCCTCAACGGCACCACCAGCTTCGAGCGCACCAACTACTTCGAGACCATGCCGGCGCACCAGCTGGAGCTGGCCCTGTGGCTCGAGGCCGACCGGATGGGCTCCCTGCTCACCGCCCTCGACGACGAGTCGATGGAGAACCAGCGCGACGTCGTCAAGAACGAGCGCCGCCAGCGCTACGACAACGTCCCCTACGGCACCGCCTTCGAGCGGCTGACCGCCATGGTCTTCCCGGACGGCCACCCGTACCACCACACCCCGATCGGCTCCATGGCCGACCTGGACGCGGCCTCCCTGGAGGACGCCCGCGCCTTCTTCCGCACCTACTACGCCCCGGGCAACGCCGTCCTGTCGGTCGTCGGCGACATCGACCCCGAGCAGACCCTCGCCTGGATCGAGAAGTACTTCGGCTCGATCCCCGCGCACGACGGCAAGCAGCCCCCGCGCGACGGCAGCCTGCCCGACGTCATCGGCGAGGAGCTGCGCCAGGTCGTCCGCGAGGAGGTCCCGGCCCGCGCCATGATGGCCGCCTACCGCCTCCCGCAGGACGGCTCCCGCGAGGCCGACGCCGCCGACCTGGCCGTCACCGTCCTCGGCGGCGGCGAGTCCTCCCGCCTGCACAACCGCCTGGTCCGCCACGACCGCTCCGCCGTCGCCGCCGGCTTCGGCCTGCTGCGGCTCGCCGGCGCCCCCTCGCTGGGCTGGCTGGACGTCAAGGCGTCCGGCGGCGCCGAGGTGGCCGGCATCGAGGCCGCCGTCGACGAGGAGCTCGCCCGCTTCGCCGCCGAGGGCCCGACGCCCGCGGAGATGGAGCGCGCCCAGGCCCAGCTGGAGCGCGAGTGGCTGGACCGGCTCTCCACCGTCAGCGGCCGCGCCGACGAACTGTGCCGCTTCGCGGTGCTGTTCGGCGACCCGCAGCTCGCCCTGACCGCCGTGCAGCGCGTCCTGGACATCACGCCGGAGGAGGTGCGGCAGGTCGCCCAGGCCCGCCTGCGCCCCGACAACCGCGCCGTGCTGGTGTACGAGCCCACCGAGCCGGCCGCCCCCGCCGCCGACGAGAACGCCGAAGCAGAAGAGGAGACGGCCAAGTGAGCGACGCCCTGGCCGCTGACACCGCCCAGCCTTCCATGGACTTCCACCCCCAGCCCCAGCCCGGGACCGCGGCCCCCTGGGCCTTCCCCGCCCCCGAGCGCGGCACGCTCCCCAACGGCCTGACGGTGCTGCGCTGCCACCGCCCGGGCCAGCAGGTCGTCGCCGTCGACATCAATGTGGTGGCCCCCCTGGCCGCGGAGCCGGAGGGCCTCGACGGCGTCGCCACCATCATGGCGCGCGCCCTGTCGGAGGGCACCGACAAGCACACCGCCGAGGAGTTCACCGCCGAGCTGGAGCGCTGCGGCGCCACCCTCGACGCCCACGCCGACCACCCCGGCGTGCGCCTGTCCCTGGAGGTCCCCGCCTCCCGGCTCGGCAAGGCCCTCGGCCTCGTGGCCGACGCGCTGCGCGCCCCCGCCTTCCCCGACCACGAGGTCGAGCGGCTGGTGGGCAACCGCCTGGACGAGATCCCGCACGAGCTGGCCAACCCCGCCCGCCGGGCCGCCATGGCGCTCTCCAAGGAGCTCTTCCCGGCCGGCTCGCGGATGTCCCGCCCGCGTCAGGGCACCGAGGAGACGGTCGCCCGCATCGACGCCGCCTCCGTGCGGGCCTTCTACGAGGCCCACGTGCGCCCCGCCACCACGACCGCCGTGGTCGTCGGCGACTTCACCGGCGTGGACCTCGACGAGGCCCTCGCCGACTCCCTCGGCGCCTGGACGGGTTCCCCGGCCGAGCCGTACCCGCTCAAGCCGGTCACCGCGGACGACACCGGCCGCGTCGTCATCGTGGACCGCCCCGGCGCGGTCCAGACGCAGCTCCTCATCGGCCGCATCGGCGCCGACCGGCACGGCCAGGTCTGGCCCGCCCAGAGCGTCGGCACGTACTGCCTGGGCGGCACCCTCACCTCCCGTCTGGACCGCGTCCTGCGCGAGGAGAAGGGCTACACCTACGGCGTGCGGTCCTTCGGCCAGGTGCTGCTGTCCACCCCGGAGGGCACCGGCGCGGCCATGCTCGCCATCAGCGGCTCGGTGGACACCGCCTCCACCGGCCCCGCGCTGGAGGACCTGTGGACCGTCCTGCGCACCCTCGCCGCCGGGGGCCTGACGGACGAGGAGCGCGACTCCGCCGTGCAGAACCTCGTCGGCGTCGCCCCGCTGAAGTACGAGACGGCGGCGGCCGTCGCGGGCACCCTCGCCGACCAGGTGGAGCAGCACCTGCCGGACGATTTCCAGGCGCACCTGTACGAGCGCCTCGCCGCGACGGGCACGGTGGAGGCCACCGCCGCCGTGGTGAGCGCCTTCCCGGTCGACCGCCTGGTGACGGTGCTGGTCGGTGACGCCGCGCAGATCGAGGAGCCCGTCCGGGCCCTCGGTATCGGGGAAGTGACCGTGATCACGGGCTGACGCCCCGGCGGGCCGGCCGCACCGGTCGGCCCGTCAACCGGCAGGCACGCGCACCCCTGAGGCACGCGTGCCTGCCAAATGTCCGGTTTAGTGGAGTGGTTGCACGTCTGTGTTGTGGCGTGGGCCACAAAATGGGGCTTCTGTTTGCCGATCGAAAGTGGCGGCGTCTAGCGTCAAAGCGTCTGTCCGTCAGATGTGCGTCGCATCCGCGGCCCGGGCAGACATCGCCGAGTCCCCGTACGGCGCGAGCCAGGGGAGCCGGGGACCCAAGTGTCCCTGGGGTGAATCGGGCCCCTTTCCGGAGGGATCCGTAGGAGACCTTCCTGCTCCGAACCCGTCAGCTAACCCGGTAGGCGAGAGGGAAGGAAAGGACCAGCCTCACCAATGGCGTTCACTCGTGCCACCGGGAAGCACCGCAAGCCGAGCCGCGCCGTTCGCGTCAGCGCGAACGCGGCGGGCATAGCCACCCTCGCCGCCACCGGTGTCGTCGCGGGCCTCGCCGCCCCGGCGATGGCCGCCTCTCCCGACGAGACTCACCGCCCCACCGAGGATACCGGCCTGACCCAGGCCGTCGTCATCGGCGAGGACACGGCCGGCCGCATCGGCGAGCAGGCCCAGGTCCAGACCAGCGCCGCGGCCGAGAACACCGCCGTCCACGAGGCCGAGACCGCCGCCAAGCAGCAGGCGGCCGACGTCAAGAAGGCCGCGGACGAGGCCAAGCGCAAGGCCGAGGCCGAGCGCAAGGAGCAGGAGCGCGTCGCTCGCGAGCAGGAGCGCAAGCGCCTCAACACCTTCGTCTCGCCGATCGCCGGCTCGTACGTCTCCACGTCCTACAAGGCCTCCAGCGGCCTGTGGTCCTCCGGCAGCCACACCGGCATCGACATGCACGCCGCGACCGGCACCTCGATCCAGGCCGTGGGCGCGGGCACCATCGTCGAGGCCGGCTGGGGCGGCGCCTACGGCAACAACGTCGTCATCAAGCACAACGACGGCACCTACACGCAGTACGGCCACCTCTCGTCCATCGACGTCAGCGTCGGCCAGTCGGTTACCGCCGGCCAGCAGATCGGCCTCTCCGGCGCCACGGGCAACGTCACCGGCCCGCACCTGCACTTCGAGGCCCGCACCGGCGCCACGTACGGCACCGACATCGACCCGGTCGCGTACCTCAGCGAGCACGGCGTCAACCTCTGACGCCCCTGCCCGCGCCCCCGCGCGGCACATTCGCCTGACGAAGGCCCCGGCCCACCGGCCGGGGTCTTCGTCGTATCCTCGTGTTGGCCAAAACATATCGATGACTTCACATGCGCCGTCGGAAATCGCGGACGGCTGCAATAGAGTCGCTGAACAGGCGTCAATCGGCCGCGTTTCGCGGGGGTTATGCGGAGGTTCACCCATGCGGGGCCGTACGTGAACGGTGATGGCACAGCAAATCAGAGCGGCCGTCGCATTTCCGCGCACGCCGTGTGCACGGCGATCCGTGACGACATTGTTTCGGGCACGTTTCCGCCCGGCAGCAGGCTCACCGAAGAAGTCCTCGCGCGCCGCTACGGCGTTTCGCGCGTGCCCGTGCGCGAGGCGCTGCGCACCCTGGCCTCGGAAGGGTTCGTGACCACCCGGCGGCACGCGGGCGCCTGCGTCGCGGAGCCGACCGAGCAGGAGGCCGCCGATCTGCTGGAGGTCCGCGCCCTGCTGGAGCCGCTGGGCGCCGCGCGCGCCGCACAGCGCCGTACGGAGGCGCACCTGAAGGTGCTGCGCGGTCTGGTCCGGCTCGGCCAGGAGCGGGCCCGTGGCGGGCGTACGGGCGAGCTGCGGCCGCTGGGGGACTGGTTCGACGAGACCCTCGCCCAGGCGTCCGGCAGCCCGAGCCTCGCGGGCCTGCTCACCCAGCTCCGGCTCAAGATCGCCTGGGTGTACGCGGCGGAGCCGCCCGCGCGCCCCGTCGACACCTGGGAGGTGCTCGGCGCCCTCGTGGACGCCGTCGCCCGCGGCGACGCGGAGCGGGCCCGGGCCATCGCGGCGGCCCGTGCGGACCGGTCGCCGGGGGAATTCCGGCTGCGCCGCACCGTGCCGGCGGCCCGCGTGCGGAATGCGGGTCCGGCCGTGCGAACGGTGATCTCCGGCTCCTGATCCCCGGTTCCGGTCCGGGTTCCCGGGGCGGGCCTATTTATGTCCGGTGTTACCGCAGGAACCATCTCCGGCCGAACTTCCGCCAAAGGAATGCCCGGCTGTTACCGCTGGAATGCCATGGATTTCACGCGGGCGCACGCGGGGTGTG
>NZ_JBAMDC010000022.1:0-52789 GCF_036961605.1 Streptomyces sp. KLMMK | reverse complement strand
GGCACCAGGAGGCCGAGCTCTACGAACAGCGGCTCGGCGCGGCACTGGCAGCCGCCCCCGAGGTCGGCCGCGCCGCCCGTACGGCCGTGCTGCGAATGAACGAGGTACTGAGCGCGGAATTCACCCCGGAGCGCGCGGCCGGGGCCTTCCTCAAGGACGACCCGGCCAGCGCCGGCCAGGTCGGCACAGGGGAGACGGGAACAGACGCCCGGGAACGGCTCCTGCAGTGGACCGCCCCCGGCTCCTCCGCCACCGTCCGCGAGCTCGTCACCGCCTTCTACAACGCCGCCTACTACAAATACGGGCCCCAGCCCGGGCCGACCGGGGACGACCGTGACGTCTCCTTCAAAACCCTCCTGCACTGCATCGTCCTCGACGGCGACCTGCGGCGCGCCCGCGAACTCGGCCTCGACACCGAAGCCCTGAGCGCGCAGCGGGAGTACCTGACCGGCGGCGCCCGCAGCGTCCTCGGACGCCTGCCGCAGGACATCGGCCGGCTGTTCGCGAAGGACATCTTCGCTCTGGGCAACATGACCCTCCAGCACGGCACGGGCACCACCGTGTCGATGGGCCGCAGCCAGCAGGGCAGGACTGAGCGGCCCGAGGCCCGGGCCGGGACCGGACCGGGCAGGAGCACCCTCCGCAACTACCAGGACCTCGGGGTGCCCCTGAGCGAAGCCGAGCGGGCCCACGCACAGCGCAGCACCACGCCCCTGCGCGTCGAAGGCGTCCGGCTCGACGGGGACCGGATCCACCCGCAGGAGTACGACGTCACCCCCGAGGCCATCTGGGCGGCCATGGCTCCCCCCGGGGAGCAGGGGCCCGAGTTCCCTCTGCCCTGGGCCTCGGGGCAGGCGCTCTTCGCCATGGATCCCGCGGCCGCCTGGTACCGCAAGCACCACGAGGCCGGCGCGCCCCTCGTCGCGGGCATCTCCGGGACCACCACCCGCATGCTCAGTGCCTTCCGCTGGCTGAAGGCCGTGCCGGGCGGACCGGGCGGCGGCCAGGAGCGTTCAGAGAGGGAGTTCTTCCTCGCCGTGGCCTCCTGGATGCTGACGGGCCGGGACCACTCGCTGTACGAGATCCTGCGCGGCGCGAAAGCGGCCGGGCTCGCGAGCCTGTCCGGCCTCACGGCGTCCTCCAAGGACGTGGCCGCGATGTACCGGGACTTCGACGCGTTCGTACGGACCGCGCTGCCGCAGGCGAAGCTGCCCGAGCCGCCGTACGCCGCGCTCTACGAGCAGCAGGCGCTGGCCGGGCGGGAGGACGGCGGGATGCTCACGGTCCACGGCGACACGGTGCGCGCGGCGCGCCGCAAGCAGCGGCACCTGGAGAAGAAGGCGGCCGGTGCGGCCGGACCCGGCAAGGACCTCGACTTCGCGCACTTCCTGGCCCTGACGCAGTACACCGGGGACAACCACCAGCTCATCAACCGCGTTCTCACCACCCCCGGCGGATTCACGTCGCTCGGCGTCGGCCGGCTGATCGACGAGATGATGTCCCGGGTCGCCGAGGACGTGCCCACGGAGGTGCCCTTCACCAGGTGGCGCGACGACGAGCTCCAAGGGCTGATCAGCCAGTACACGGCGCCAGATCTCGACGATCAGGAGCGGAAGTCCCGGCTGGAGCCCGTGAGGAAGAGGCTGCACGCCCTTGCCGGCACGCTGCGGGCCGAGGCCAAGACCCATGCCGACATGCTCGCCGACTCCCTCCACCGCCTGCCTCCCGTGACGGGGTCGGTGTACCGCGCGGGATGGGAGATGTGGCCCCGGAAGCGACTGACCTTCGACGGCTTCACCAGCACCAGCGAGAAGCGGAAGAAAGCCGAGGAGTTCCTGCCGCTCCAGTACCCGACCGCCGGCGGCCGCAGGGTCCTCTACCAGCTCGAGCTCTCCGGACGCAGCGGACGGGACATCTCCGCCTTCTCGCAGAAGCCGGAGGAGAAGGAAGTGCTCCTCCTGCCGGGGGCGGCGTTCACCGTGCAGCTGCGCAACCGCGACGAAGCCGTACGGGTCAACGGGCGGGAGATCCGTTACGACTTCGTATGGGCCACGGAAACGACCGGCTGACGGCTACTGCTTCTCGGGCAGTAGGTCGGTGCGGTGCTGTTCGAGGTCGGTGACGTTTTTGAGGCCCGCCTGGACCGTGTACTGGGTGTGGACCCCGTCGGGACCCTTCTCCGGGGTCAGCTGCAAGGTGTTCGAGACGAAACCCCAGCTGCCGCCTGTATAGACGCCCTTGATCCTGCCGTCCACCGTCCCGGCGGCGTCGAAGGGTTCGCCCTTCCAGCGGAAGGTCCAGTGGGTGCGGTACCAGGCGTCCAGCTGCTCCGGGGCGGCCAGGAAGTGCTCGCCGCTCGGGTCCCGGGGATCGGCGATGAGATCCTCAGGTCGGTCATCCCCGGTGGTCAGAGTGATGAGGCCCGACGTGTCGGCCTCAGCAGCGGCCGGATACGTCCGACCGCGGTGGACCGCATAGGTCTTGGGGCGGAAATGGTCGAACTCGTCCAGACGCCGCACCAGAGCGTGCCGGGGCTGGAGGCGATCCTCGCGGTGCTGCTCCAGCTCGGTGACCTCGTCGCGCGGGAAGACGCCGCGGTAGCCGATGACCCGGCGCTTGAGATGCTCCTTGGCGAAGTGTTCGTCGGAGCCGAGGTAGTTGCCCGAGAGTGTGGTGGGCGTGGAGGCGGTGCACTCGAAGAGCTCGCGGCGCCAGCGGAACGTCCACGTCACGGCGTACCAGGCTTCCAGGCACTCCAGCGGAACCGGGTATCCCACCGACCCGTCGGCGGCCTGGCGCGGCGCGACCTCTTCGGGTGCGGGGCGCCCGGGCTCGGGCAGCAGCTCGACACACGGCCACAGACCCTCGGCGCCACGGGCCCGATAGAGCTCACCGCGGAAAACGGCGACCTCGCCCTTGATCGGGGAGGGGTGGCCCACGGGGTCAGTCATAGTATTTCCACAGCCTTTCGTTCTTGTCGAAGAAGCCGACGGCCTCTTCGGTGCCATCGTCATGCATGAGCCAGATCTCAGCATGGTGGGGGAAGCCGGTGGGTTCGGCCATCCACTCCGGGACACCCCCGCCGGTGTAGCCGGTGCCGAGGAACGGATCAAGATAGGGCAGTCCTTCGCTCTGGCCAGCCATGCCGGCGACGTGGTCGGCCTTCTCCTTGTCGCCGACGGCGCCGAAGGACGGCTCGGCATGCATGTCGTCCGGTGCCGGGAAGCGCAGCTGGTACGTCTCGGACGCGCCCGGTGGGACCGCGGACCAGCCGGCGCCGCCATCGTCAAGAGCGAGTCCGTCGCGCAGTTGGTCCATGCTTCGTAGGTCGACGGTGTCAGAGCCGCGCGCGATGGAGCCGCGGAACTCGCCGGGCTTGAATTTGTCGTCCTCGTCGGACGGTGTGAAGTTCTCCAGGTAGGCGAGCGCGCGCTCGGGCGTGACCACCTTGGTCACCATTTGACCCTCGTCGAGCTTGATCGCGTCACGGACCCCGACGACCTCGCGGGCCTGCTCGTCGCTCAGATCGTTGGTCCGGCTGAGTCGGAGTTTGTCATGCTCGGAGCGGTCCAGTCCGCGTGCCGCCAACTGGTCGTCGAGCTCCTCCTGGTAGTGGGGACCGTCGCGCAGAGCGTCGTTGCCATACCGTCCCGAAGCTTCATCGATCGAGCCCAAGGCATCCGCAGGCGGCTCCCGCGACTCATCAGCCAAGCCCGAGTCGCCTGCAGTCGGCTTCGGAGCATCGTCAGCCCGCTCCGAAGCATCGACGGCCGAATCCGAGGCCTCGTCAACCGGGGCCGGCTGCTCCGGAGCGTCGATCGGCGCCGTCGGATCCGGAGCCTCATCAGTCAGGTCCGAGGCATCCGCAGACGGCTCCCGTGACTTATCAACCACGTCCGGACCATCTGCAGGCGGCTCCGGAGCATCGTCAGCCTGCTCGGCGCCCGTGTCCTGCGCGGCTGCAGGGTCTGTCTCGGAGTCTGCGTCCGCCGTGTCAACGGGTTCCGGGGCGTCGACGTCAGACCGCTCGGCCTCCGGCTCCGGCGCGTCGCTCTCTTCTGCGTCGTTCGGCTCCGGGGCACCGTCTGCGTCCTCGGCATCCGCCTCGGGTGCGTCCGCCGGGGCGGTTTCGGCGTCTGCGTCCGCGTCTTCAGCAGTCGCCGGTTCCGGGGCGTCGGCGTCCCATCGCTCGGCCTCCGGCTCAGGAACCTCGGCGTCCTCGGGCGCGCTGTCGGATTCCTCTACGCCCTCCGACTCCGGGGCCTCGTCCGCCTCCTCTGCGCCCGTCTCCTGCGAGGCCTCCGCGTCCGTGGGTCCCGGAGCATCGGCGTCGGGCTGCTCGGTCTCAGGTTCCGGCGCCTCGCTGTTCTCCGGTGTGCTGTCGGCTTCCTCTGCGTCGGCCGGTTCCGGGGCGTCGTCCGTCTGCGTGGTGTCCGCGTCGGGTGCGTCCGTCGGTTCCGGCGCTTCCGCCGGGCCCGTACCGGAGTCCGCGTCCGCCGCCTTCGCCGGTTCCGGGGCGTCGACGGGCTCGGGCGGCGGCGCCTCTTGGGGTGGCGGGGGCTGCTCGGGCCGACGATCGTCCATGATCGGCATTCTGACACGGCCACGTCAAGGCAATGGAACGCAGGTATACGGGCAGACCCCGTGCGCGGGACGGACACCAGCCGTGATGCGCTTGTGCCCCGGTCACCGGACCAGTGGCCGGGGCACAAGCGCGAACGGGGACGGTCAGGCGGCGGGGCCGGCCGTGACGGGCCGTACGCGGACACAGGTGACGAGGGCCGTGCCTTCGTACTTCGTCACCTTGTCCTCGGCGGGCGGGTTGAGGTTGCTCGCCGCCTTCGTCGGGGTGAAGACCAGATCGAGCGGGCCGCCGTCGACGACGACCTCCTTGCCCTGTGCCGTCCTGGCGTACCGTGCGCGGTTCTGCCGGGGCACCTTGAGTTCGACCGTGCCGGCCCCCAGGACGGGAAACGCCGGCGTCACGTTGTAGGGGACGCCCACGATCTGCAGCGACTCGATGTCGTCCGGGACACAGGCGACGTGCCCTTCGACCCGGAAGCCCGCCGAGCCCTGCAGTGGGAAGGGGGGAGGGGGCGGGGCGAGTGCTGCGCCCACCGGAGGCGTGGTCAAGGCCACCTGGAGCGTCACCAGATCACCCTCCCTCACCACGAGCTTCTGCATGACGGACAGCTCTCCTGGAGTCGTGACGGGGTCGTGAACGGGGTCGTGAACAGGGGCTAGCTGTTCTGTCCCGGCTGTCCGGCGACCTGGGTGATGGTGAAGTGGACGAATTCGGCGGGGCGGACGGGTGCGATGCCGATGTCGCAGTGGACTTCGCCGTTGTCGATGGTGGTGGAGGTGTTGTTGGTGGTGTCGCAGATGACGTAGAAGGCTTCGTCGGGTGTGCGGCCTTGGAGGGCGCCTTGGCGCCATTGGTCGGTGAGGAAGCTGGTGACGGAGTGGCGGAGGGTGGCCCAGAGGCGGTCGTCGTTGGGTTCGAAGACGGCCCAGGTGGTGGATTGGCGGATGGAGTCGGAGAGGAAGGAGACGAGGCGGCGGACGTTGAGGTACTTCCAGTCGCGGCTGCTGGACCTCGTCCGTGCTCCCCACACCAGCAGCCCGCGGTCGGGGAAGACGCGCAGACAGTTCACACCCTTGTCATTGAGCTCGCCGTGACGGGCATCGGTCAGCAGCGTGGGCAACGTCAGTACGCCGCGGAGGTTCTGGTTGGCGGGGGCCTTGAAGACGCCGCGTTCGGCGTCGGTGCGGGCCCAGACGCCGGCGATATGGCCGGAAGGCGGGACGGTGCGCGGGGTGCCGTCGATACCGGGAACGTTCACCCACGGGTAGTAGAGCGTGGTGAACTCCGCGTCGGGCGTGTCCTGGGACGGAAGCGCGTCGGCGAAGGCCTGGAGCGGATCGGCGGTCTGGTCCGGAGGGGCGTCGAGCACTGCGAGGCGGTTGTTCAGGGTCTTGCAGTGACCGACGACAGCGCTCATCAGCTCCCGCCCCTTGGCCTGGTCCGGCGCGGGAGGCGTGGCGGCGTCGGAGACCGCGGCGGTCATGTCCCACAGGTTCGGCACGGCGACCATGGTCACCTCGGGAACGGTCTCCAGCCCGCCCAGGCCCGTGCGCTCCTCGGCGTCCCCCTGCAGCGCCGTGCTCGCCACGGCGGCCGCCGGGTCGGTGAAGCCCACGACGTAACAGGACGTGCCCCCGTTGGCGAAGAACCCGTAGACGGCCTCCGCCAACACGAGGCATCGCTGCAGCGCGCGGACCTTCTTGAGCTCCTCCGCTCCCTTGTTGCTCTTCTTCGAGAGGTCGGCCAGCTCCGTGCTGAGCTCCTTGATGCTGTAGCGGGCGACGAACTCCTGCCAGCCGCGCATCCGCTGCGGATGGGTACGTTCCTCGGCGGTGAACGGGGGAGTGGACGCCCCTTTTCCCGCAGCGTCCGGGACCTTGGTGTAGCCCAGGAACGCAGGAGTGGACGTGCCCACCCCGACGATCATGCGGACACCGCTGGACTGCTCCGTGACGTAGACGCCGGGGGGCTTCGGTGTGGTCATCGCTGCTGTTCCCTCTCCTTCATCATCTGCTGCTGTCCTTGCTGCGGAGCGTCCTGACGGGGGAGGGCTATTCGACGGTGATGTCCTCGTAGGTGATCGTCACCTGTTCCGTGGCGACGCCGGAGTTCGTCGCCCCGAGCTGGGGGCCTTCCCAGCGGGAGGCCCAGGCGTTGCTGAGGTGGATGCGCCGCACGGTCTGCTTCTTGGCGTCCTTGAGGGCGATGGTGATGTTCTGCCGGGCGCTGTCGAGGTCGGCGTCGACCAGTGTGGCCTTGATCCAGTCGGTGAACGCGGTGCTCTTGTCCATGCCGCGGGTGATCGTGATCTCGCCGGTGCGGCGGGCGCCCGGCTGTTTGCGCACGATCAGTTCCCCCGTGGCGGAGACCTGGCGGGTCTCGACCACGTCCTGCTCCAGGGTCAGCCCCGAGACGTCCTGGACGGTCTCGACCTGGAACTTGCCCAGTTCGATGGCGAAGGTGCTGCTGCTGAAAGTGTCACCGGTCAACACGTGCGTGGCCTCCTGGGTTCATCGTGTCCTCATGGTGCCGGGCCGGGCCGGGCCGGGCTGGACCTGGCTGGATCGGGCCGGGCCGGGCGGATCAGCCGGACTGGGCAGGACCGTCGGCGATCTGGGTGATGGTGAAGTGGACGAATTCGGCGGGGCGGACGGGTGCGATGCCGATGTCGCAGTGGACTTCGCCGTTGTCGATGGTGGTGGAGGTGTTGTTGGTGGTGTCGCAGATGACGTAGAAGGCTTCGTCGGGTGTGCGGCCTTGGAGGGCGCCTTGGCGCCATTGGTCGGTGAGGAAGCTGGTGACGGAGTGGCGGAGGGTGGCCCAGAGGCGGTCGTCGTTGGGTTCGAAGACGGCCCAGGTGGTGGATTGGCGGATGGAGTCGGAGAGGAAGGAGACGAGGCGGCGGACGTTGAGGTACTTCCAGTCGCGGCTGCTGGACCTCGTCCGTGCTCCCCACACCAGCAGCCCGCGGTCGGGGAAGACGCGCAGACAGTTCACACCCTTGTCATTGAGCTCGCCGTGACGGGCATCGGTCAGCAGCGTGGGCAACGTCAGTACGCCGCGGAGGTTCTGGTTGGCGGGGGCCTTGAAGACGCCGCGTTCGGCGTCGGTGCGGGCCCAGACGCCGGCGATGTGGCCGCAGGGTGGGACGGTGCGCGGGGTGCCGTCGACGCCTGGCACGTTGACCCACGGGTAGTAGAGCGTGGTGAACTCCGCGTCGGGCATGTTCGGCGGCGCCAGATGGGTGAGGAATCCGGGCACGTCGCCGGGCGTCGTGCCGGGCGGCGGTTCCAGCAGGGCGAGCCGGTTGCGCATGGTCGTGCAGTGGCCCACGACTTTGCTGATGAGGGCCGCGCCGGCCGCGGCATCCGCCCCCTTGGACCAGAGGTCCGGAACGGCGACCATGGTCACTTCCGGGACGGTCTTCAGCCCGGCGAGACCGGTGCGCTCAACAGGATCACCGTCGAGTTGCGCGGCGAGGTCCTGGGCGTGGTCGAGCCGGAGGACGTAGCAGGACGTCCCGCCGTTGGCGAAGAATCCGTAGACGGCTTCAGCGAGCTGGTAGGTCTTCGCCTGGTTGAGACGTTCCTTGAGGGCGGTCAGCTCCGCTTGGCGCTGATGGAGCGGCAGCAGCCGGGCCCCGGTCGAGTTCCATTGCTCGTACTCGGTGGGGTGGGCTCCGGAGACGGTCGTCGCGGTGGCTTCGGCCGCCTGCTCGTCCGCCGGTTCGACCGGCTGCCCCTGCCACTGGGCCGTACGGACGGCGACGAGCTTGTCGAATGCCTCGACGGGGACGGTCGGGGACGGATCCTTCGTTGCCGCCTCCCGGAGACCGGTCTCCAGAGGCTGGAGGAGTTCCGTGACCTCCTCGATGGCCTTGACCAGCCTCCTCAGCTCCTCCTCGACGGATTCCGCCGAGAGCGGTGGACGAAAGTGGAAGAGGTCGACGAACTCGGGCCAGCTCCTGACGAGGATCGGTGGGGAAGCCGCCTGGTCACCGGGTCCCCGGAAGGCGTACCCGAGGAAGGCAGGGGTGGACGTCCCCGCGCCGGTGATCGTCCTGACTCCGCTGGGCTGTTCCTTGACGAACACTCCGGGCGCTAAAGGGCCTGTAGACATGCGCTGTTTGCCCCTCTCATCGGGAAATGCGCGCCCTCAGCGAACCATTCGCGCGCGCGTGCGCGCTCGCGAACGAGTGAAGCTCAGCCGGATGACGTACGGAGGCCCCTCACCCACTTGGTGATCCCGACTACGCCGCTCCGGATGTGCGGTTGCACACTGGGTAACCGGGCGTCCGGCGTCGTGCCGGAGACGCCGGCGTTCTTGAGGAGACTCACCATGAACACCACGAACAAGAACACCCGCCACCACCGGAACTGGACACTCGAAGTCGTCCCGATCCCCGTCGCCGACATGGACCGGGCGAAGGAGTTCTACGTCGGCAAGGCCGGTTTCACGCTCGACCTCGACGACGAGGTGGCTCCCGGCATGCGCATCATCCAGATGACCCCGCCCGGCTCGCGGTGCTCGATCGCGATGCTTCAGGGGATGCCGGCGGCGCCGGGTACGAAGACGATGGCCCCGGGCACGCTGCAGGGTCTCCAGCTCTGCGTCACCGACATCGAGGCGGCCCGCGAGGAGCTGGTGGGCCGGGGCGTGGACGTCTCCCCGGTCCGCCACGTCGGTGAGACGGGCTGGGAGGACGGCAAGGGCGGCACCTGGAACTCGTTCATGACGTTCGAGGACCCGGACGGCAACGGCTGGGTGGTCCAGGAGGCCCCCTCGGAGCTCTCGGATCGCTGAGCCGCGGGCGGTTCGGGAATGCGGCGGAGCGTGTGTGAACGGGAATCCGGGGAACACGTCCTTTCGGAGGTTGATAACGATGGTTCCCCTTCTCCTTGTTCTGCTCCTCGCGCTGATCCTTTTCGGCGCCGGGTTTGCGGTGAAGGTGCTCTGGTGGGTCGCCGTAGTGGTTCTGGTGCTCTGGCTCCTCGGCTTCGTCATGCGTGCCCCGGGCCCCGGGGGCGGCGGCCGCGGCCGCTGGTACCGCTGGTGACCTGACATCACCCGAACGTCGGACCGTGAGCGCTCCGCTCACGGTCCTTCGGGCGATACGGCAGCGGTACGAAAACCGGGTGGTCGCCGAGCCTGCGGGGCGGGTACCGTCTGGTCTCCCGATCAGCCGTATCCAGAGAGTGATTCGCATGCCCAGCCGACCAGCGACGACGACCCTGTAGCGCCCCACCGGCCCCAAGGAGCTGGATCTGGTCCGGGACGCGGGCTGGCGTGCCTGGCCGCCCCGTCTTCCCGAGCAGCCGATCTTCTACCCGGTCCTCAACGAGGATTACGCGATCGCCATCGCCCGGGACTGGAACGTGAAACACGACGGTGCCGGTTTCGTCACCCGATTCGAGGTCGAGACCGAATTCCTGAGCCGCTATCCGGTCCGGCAGGCCGGAGGGCGGGCCATTCTCGAACTGTGGGTTCCGGCCGAGGAGCTCGAGGAATTCAACGCCCATATCGTCGGTGAGATCCAGGTGGTTCACGAGTTCCGCTGAGACACGGAGTTCCCCCGAAGCACGGCGGTCTGCTAGGAGCGTGTCTCAGTAACACAGAAGGGTGCGGCGCGGTGAGGCGCGGGTAGCGGCAGCGTCTGACCGGGCGGGATCGGTGTTCAGCTGACGGGAATGCCCATCTCGTCGGACAGGCCGAGGTGGTCCTGAAGCGTACGCCGGCCGATCTCGGTGAGAGCGACGGCGCGGCCGGTGCCGATCCGAGTGATCCAGCCGGAGTCGAAGGCGTGGCGGCACAGGGCGGCACCGACGGCACCGGCCAAGTGGGGGCGGCGTTCGGTCCAGTCCAGGCACGCGCGGACGGGCGGACGCCGTGTGGCGGGAGGTAGCGCGATGCCGAGACCGGCCAGCCAGGCGATCCCATTGCCGGTGAGCGTCAGCCCCTGCTCCCAGTCCAGCAGCCCCCGGTCGGCCATCGCCTCGGTGATCGCGACCCCGAGGGCGCCCGCGAGGTGGTCATAGCACGTGCGGGCGCGGGCCAGCGCCCGGCTCCGGTTGACGGCGGGCAGTGAACGGGGCGGATTGACGCGACGAGGCGCCATGGAGGCAAGGGTCTCGATCAGTTGGGCCGTCTCGGGATCGGCGAGGCGCACGTAGCGATGGCGCCCCTGACGCTCCTGGGCGAGCAGTCCTCCGCTGACCAGGAGGTTCAGGTGCTCGGTGGCCGTCGAGGCGGCCACCCCGGCATGGCGCGCCAACTCGGTCGCGGTCCATGCCCGGCCGTCCAGGAGGGCCAGGCAGAAGCTTGCGCGGGTGCCGTCCGCCAGGAGTCCGGCCAGAGCGGCGAGGTCCGGGCCCTCCAGGTGCGCGTCATGGTTTCTCATCGCCGTCCATCATCCACCAGCGATCCTTCGGTGAGGGCCGAAGTGTCTTCACCCTACGGTCGACTCCATGGACACCGCTACACGCAGCACCACGCCCGGCAACACGTCGGCCGCCCATGTGACCATCGAGCCGAGCATCCTGTACTTCGGCACGCCGGTCGTACTGCTCTCGACGGAGAACGAGAACGGCTCCTTCAACCTCGCGCCGATGTCCTCGGCCTGGGCACTCGGCCACGTCATCGTCCTCGGTCTGGGCCCCGGGGGACAGACCGCGCACAATCTCCGCACCCGACCCGATCTCGTTGTAAACCTCCCTGAGCCTGCCCAGTGGCCGACGGTGGAGCGGCTGGCGCCGCTGACCGGACGCACCCCGGTACCCGTGGACAAGCGCGACACCTTCCGTTTCGAGCCGGACAAGTTCGCCGCAGCCGGCCTGCGACCTGAACCCTCCGAGCTGGTCCGGCCGCCCAGGGCCGCCGAATGTCCTATCCAGCTGGAGGCCCGCGCAGCCCGGGTCCAACCCGACGCCTCCGGGGCGTTCCTCATCGTCGAAGCCCACGTGCTCAAGGTCCACGCCGATCCGCGTATCGTCGTCCCCGGCTCCCAGCACGTCGACCCGGCCACGTGGAGCCCGCTGATCTACAACTTCCGTCACTACTACGGATTGGGCCCTGAACTCGGCCACAGCTTCCGCTCCCAGACACCCCGGCAAGCCCACTGACCGATCTCGAAGCCGGTAAACGTAGGGGCAAGGGGGACTGAAGTAGGGTCGCAACCGGCAACCCGCCTCCGTTGTGTGATCATTCATGCGAAATGATCCCGGTATGCGTGATGGGGAGGGCCTGTTCGAGGCCGAGCCGGTCGAGAAGAAGCGGCCACAGGCGCGTGCGGCGGCGGTGGACAAGCGGTTCAGGGCGTTCGACCCGCACCAGGTCCTGCTGCTACCGCCGTCGCTGGACGACTGGCTGCCCGAAGACCACCTGGCCCGGTTCGTCGCCGACCTGGTCGATCAGTCTCTCGACCTCTCGCCGATCCTGGCCGGCTACACCGAAAAGCGCGGCTACCCGCCCTACCACCCGCGCCTGATGGTCCGCCTGCTGATCTACGGCTACGCCACCGGCGTCCGCACCTCCCGGGCGATCCAGCGCAAGTGCGTCGACGACGTCGCCTTCCGGTTCCTGGCCGCCGACCAGGCCCCCGGCTTCCGCTCGATCGCCCGGTTCCGCCGCCGCCACCTCGACGCCCTCGCCGACCTGTTCCTCCGGTCCCTGCACCTCGCGCAGAAACTCGGCATGGTCAAGATGGGCCGCGTCGCCTTGGACGGCACGAAACTGGAAGCCAACGCCTCCAAGCACAAGGCCATGAGCTACGGGCGGCTGGTCGACAAGGAGGAACGGATCGAGGCCGAGATCGCCGAGTTGGAGGCCAAGGCAAGGTCCCTGCTTGCCGACGCCGAGGCCACCGATACGGCCGAGGACGAGCACTTCGGCGTCGGCGGCAAGGACACCGACCTGCCCGCCGAACTGGACCGCCGCGAGAAGCGCCTCGCCAGGTTGCAGGCCGCCCGCGCTCAGATCGAGGCCGAGGCCGCCGACAAGGCCCGCCGCCATGCCGAGGACAAGGAACGCCGCCGCCAGGCACGTGCAGGCAGCAGCGACGAGCAGGCCGTCACCGACGCCGGCGAGAAGGCCGCCACGACGGCCCGCCCGAAGCCGAAGGCCCAGGCCAACTTCACCGACCCCGACTCGCGGATCATGAAGAACAGCGACGGCGCCTATATCCAGGCCTACAACGCCCAAGCCGTCGTCGACGAGCACCATCAGGTGATCACCGCCGCCGACGTGACGACCAACGCCTCCGACGCATTGAACTACACCCCAATGCTCGACCAGTCCCACCAGAACACCGGCATCCACCCCGAACAGGCCCTCGTCGACACCGGATACTGCTCCGAGACCAACCTCGAAGCCGCCAGGGGCCGCCGAGTGACCTGCGGCACCGACACGTTCATGGCCACTGGCCGGCTCGGGCACGACGAGCAGGTCCCGCCCGCACCCCGCGGATGCATCCCCAAGGACGCCACCCTCAAGGAGCGCATGGCCCGCAAGCTGCGGACCAATCCCGGTCGGAAGGCCTACAGCCGCCGCAAGGCCATCGTCGAACCCGTCTTCGGGCAGATCATGACCTGCCAGAACGGCCGCCGGCTCCTCCTGCGCGGCGAGGACGGCGCCCGAGGAGAGTGGCGTCTTCTGACCGCCTGCCACAACTTCCGGAAAATCTTCCGACACGTCGGAACCGCCGGACTCGCCGCCGCGATCGCCTGACCGGCCCGGACCACCGGCCCCTCGGGCCGCTTCCCGGACCGGCAGGACCCGGCCACCCCGGCAGCGTGCAGGTCGGGCAACAGCAACCGACCTCGGCACCACTATCACCCGGTCTTGCCGGTTACTGGGACACGCTCCTAGGGCACGGAGTTCCGCCCGCCGCCCACTTCGACCAGTCCCGTCTCGTACGCGGCGATCACCGCCTGAGCGCGGTCACGGACGCCGAGTTTCCCGAAGACGTTGGTGATGTGGTTCTTCACGGTGGACAGGCTGATGTCCATCGCCCCCGCGATCCCGGTGTTGTCGAGCCCCGTGGCCATCAGCCGCCACACCTCCAGTTCGCGCGGCGTGAGCTCGCCCGTGTGCGCGACCGGCGGCTCCGGGCGGTGCGGGGTCCTGACGTAGGTGGAGATGAGCCTGGTCAGCAGCCGGGGAGCGACAGCGGCCTCGCCCGTGTGCACCACCCGGACCGCCGCGACCAGCTCCTCCGGCGAGATGTCCTTGGGCAGGAACCCGTAGGCACCGGCCCGCAGTGCGGCCACCACGTACTCGTCCATGTCGAAGGTGCTGAGCGCCAGCACCCGGCAGCCGGGCAGTTCCCGTGCGAGCCGCCCGGTCGCGGCGACCCCGTCCAGTACGGGCATCCGGATGTCCATTACGACGACGTCGGGCCGCAGCCGGTGCGCGAGGTCCACTGCCTGCGCGCCGTCCCCCGCCTCGCCCACCACCTCGAAGGCCGGGTCGGGCGTGAGGATCAGCGCCAGCCCGCGCCGTACCAGCGGCTGGTCGTCCGCGATCAGCACTTTGATCGTCCGCCGCCCCACCGCGTCACTCATCACGTTCAAGTCCACGTCCACGTCCACGTTCCCGTCCCCGCCCACGTTCCCGTTCAGGCCCCCACCCACGCCCGCACTCGCACCCACCACCACGTTCGCCTTCGCATCGTTCGTCACCGCGCTCATCGCAGCACCCCCTCGCCGGTCGCCGGCAGCAGCTGTTCGTCGGTTTTCAGCGGCAACCGGGCCGAAACCCGGAACCCGCCCTCGTCCAGCGGACCGGCCTCCAGCGTCCCGCCGTGCAGGACGACCCGCTCCCGCATCCCGACCAGTCCGTAACCGGAACGCGCACCGGCCCCGGCCCCCCACCCGAAGCCCGCGTCCGTGCCGGCTCCCGCGCCGTCGTCCGACACTTCCACCGCCACCCCGCCCGGCTCGTAGGTCAGTCGTACGGACGCCTGCGCCCTGCCCGCGTGCTTGCGTGCGTTCGTCAGCGCCTCCTGCACGATCCGGAACACGGTCAGGCCCACGCTCGGCGGCAGCGGGCGCTCCTCGCCCCGCACGTCGAGTGCGGTCGGCAACCCGGCCCGGCAGGACTCGGAGACGACCCGCTCCAGGTCCCCGATCCCGGGCTGCGGGGCGGTCGGCGCCTCCTCAGGCTCCTCCCCGGCGCGCAGTACGTCCAGCAGTTGCCGCATCTCGCGCAGCGCGATCCGCCCGGAGGCCTCCAGGTCGACCAGTGCCTCTCCGGCCACCTCCGGGTCGTGGGCGAGGTTGGCCCGGGCGCCTCCGGCCATCAGCTGCATGGTGGTGATGTGGTGCGCCACGATGTCGTGCAGCTCGCGTGCGATGCGCCGACGTTCGTCGGCGACGGCCCGGTCGGCGAGGAGCCGGCGGTTGGCCTCGATGTCCCGCTGCCAGTGGGTCATGACGATCGCGGCGGTGACGACGATCGCTCCGGTGGCCACGTTGCCCACCACCTCCACGAGCCTCAGCCGTGGCCAGGACTCCAGTCCCACCAGCGGCAGCGTCACGGCCGCGAGCGTCGCCGGCGCGGCCACGGCCGGGCGCCGGGTCCGTACGACCGTGTAGAGCGCGACCACGATCGTGGCGTTGAAGTGCTGTGACACCGGCACGCTCAGGTTCAGCCCCAGGCCGAACAGCAGGACGGCCGCGAGCGTCAGCACCGGGGCCCGGCGCCGGGCCAGCAGCGGCAGCGCGGACACCACCATGAAGACGCAGCCGGCCGGCGGGACGTACCCCAGGTCGACCTGACTGGCGAGGGTGAAGCCGATCAGGTCCACGGCCGCGGCCCCGACGGCGACGAGCGCGTCGTTGCGCGTCCACGGCAGCGCGTCGCCGCCCGGCGCGGCCCGGAATCCTCCGGTGGATCCGGCGGGTCCGGTGGATCTGGTGGACCCGGTGGAATCTCTTGCGCCAGGGCGCGTCGTCGACATTACGGTCCTTCCCCCTCAGCCGCCCCCGCCTCCGACCACTTCCGGTGCGGCGCGGCTGTCATCCGATGATCCATTCTGGCACCGGCCGGCGGCCCGGCCCCGGGCCCCCGAGCCGATCCCCGACCAGGACCAGGGTCCTGGTCGGCGGTCGCCCCCGGCCCCCGCTCCCAGGCCGTATCTCGTCCCGCGCTCGTACGGGTCCTGCGTTTCGCGCTGATGAGCTGGACACCGGCCGGGACGACCCGGCGCACCACGCGCACCACCCACTGCCGGAGGACACTGTGATCCGCGCCCTGACCGGGCTCTCCACCCGCAATCCATGGAAGGTCATCGCCCTCTGGTCGGTGCTCGGCATCCTGCTGACCGTGCTCAGCCAGGCGTTGCTCTACCGCGTCACCCAGAGCCAGAGCGGCGACTTCCTGCCCGCGAAGTACGACTCGGCCGCCGCGCTCAAGGTCGCCGAGGAGCGGTTCGGGGTGAAGCCCGACGCCAACGCGGTGACCGTGCTCGTCGCCCGCACCGACGGCAAGCCCTTGACCGGCCCCGACCACCGCCGCGTGGGAGAGCTCGCCGAGCAACTCGGCCACCGGCGCGTCCGGATGCCCGAACCCAAGGAGGACGGGCCGCCCTCCTTCCTGGCCGAGGACCACTCCCAGACGCCCGGGGTCAGCTCCGCCATGATCGCGCCCGACCGCAGCTTCGAGCTGCTCTCGGTCCAGCTGACCGGCAACTCCACCGACCCCGGCATGCACGACCTCTACCGCGCCTTCCGCGACCGGGCGAGGGCCGACTTCGCCGAGGCCGGGATGCGTACGGGCTTCACCGGCGGCCTGGCCGACCTCGTCGACACCGCCGAAGCCGAGGAGACCACCCAGAAGGTCGTCGGCATCCTCATGGTCGGCCTGATCGTGCTGATCAACATTCTGGTGTTCCGCAGCGTGCTGGCGGCCTTCGTGCCCCTGCTCGCGGTCGTCATCGTGGGTGGCGCCGCGGCGGGCGCGGTGGTCGGCCTCGCGATGCTCACCGGCATCACGCTCGACCCCTCCACCCCGAGCATGATCAGCGTCGTGCTGATCGGCATAGGCGTCGATTACTTCCTCTTCCTCCTCTTCCGCTTCCGCGAACAGCTGCGGGCCCGCCCCGACCTGGCCCCGCGCGCCGTGTCGGCCGAGGTCAGCGCTCGCGTCGGCACCGCGATCACCTCCGCCGCCCTGACCATCGTGGCCGCCTTCGCTACCCTGGGCGTGGCGACCTTCGGGCAGTTCCGCGTCCTCGGCCCCGCCATCGCCGTGTCGGTGCTCGTCATGCTGCTGGCCAGCCTGACCCTGATGCCCGCGCTGCTCGCGGTCACCGGGCGCAAGATGTTCTGGCCCTCACGCTCCCTCAAGCACGAGCCCCGTCCCGGTGCGGCCGCGCGCGTCGGCGACCTGGTCGCCCGCCGGCCGTTCGCCGCCGTGCTGGCCTGCGTCGCCCTGCTCGGCGCCCTGGCGGCCGGACTGGCCGGCATCCGGATGGACTTCGGCCAGACCTCCGGAACCCACGACACCCCGGCAGCCGCCACCTCCGCCGAGATCTCCCGCGCCCTGCCCGCCGGAGTGTCCGACCCGGCCACCGTCTACGTGACGGCCAAGGACGGCCGCGCCCTCACCGCCGAGGCGCTCGGCTCCCTGCCCAAGGCCCTCGCCGGGGTCAAGGGCGTCGGCCAGGTCGGCAGGACCACCCTCAACGGCGACCGCACCGCCGCCCGCATGGACCTCTACCTCACCGCCGACACCCAGTCCCAGCAGGCCCGCGACCTCGTCTCGGGGCCCGTCCGCGCCACCGTCGCCGCGCACACGCCCGCCGGCCTGGAAGCCCACGTCGGCGGCACGGCCGCGATCTTCGCGGACATCTCCACCGCCGTCGACCACGACCTGAAGGTCGTGTTCCCGGTCGCCGCGGTGCTCATCGCCCTCATCCTGCTCGCCCTGCTGCGCAGCCTGCTCGCCCCGGCCGTCCTCATGATCGCCGTCGGCCTCGGCTTCGCGGCCACGCTCGGCGCCTCCGCGCTCTTCTTCCAGCACCTCCTCGGCAAGCCGGGCGTCAACTTCGTCCTGCCGCTGGTGCTGTTCCTCTTCGTCGTGGCCCTCGGCACCGACTACAACATCCTCATCAGCGACCGCATCCGCGAGGAGATGGAACGCCCCGGCCCGGCCCGCGCCGCCGTCGCCCGCGCGGTGCGCCACACCGCACCCGCCATCGCCACGGCGGGAATCGTCCTGGCCGCGTCCTTCGGCAGCCTCGCCGTCAACGCGGCCCCGTCCACGCAGCAGATCGGCTTCGCGACGGCGCTCGGCATCGTGCTCTCCGCCTTCGTCCTGTCCATCGTGCTGGTGCCCGCACTCGCCGCGATCCTCGGCCGGGGCATGTGGTGGCCGTTCCGCCCGGGGCGTGACGGGGGCCGCCACCAGGCGGGGCCCCAGGCCTCCCGGTCGCCCTACGAGGGCGCCTCCGCCCGCTGACCTGCTGACGGAACAACGACAACGGAACGACGACAACGGAACAGCAGAACGGGGGCCCGGTCGACCTCAGTCGAACGGGCCCCGTCTGCCGCTACGCCGCCTGAGCCTGCGCGGCCCGCCTGCGCGCCCGCCACTCCGGTGCCAGGACCGACCAGATTTCGATGTCGCGCCGCGTCCCCCGGTACAGGAAGCTCTCGCGCAACACGCCGTCCTTGGTCATCCCCAGCCGCCGGGCCACGGCGATGCTGGACTGATTGGCCGCCGCGACCTGCCACTCCACGCGGTGGATCCCCCGCTCCTCGACGGCCCAGTCGATGAGCACGCCGACGGCCCTGGTGATCAGCCCCTTGCCCACCGCCGACGGCTCCAGCCAGCAGCCCGCCTCGGCGGTGCCCTGCGCGACGTCCATGGTCCGGAAGAGGACGCCGCCGACCAGCTTGCCGTCGACGCGGATGCCGTGGATCCGCCCGCTGTCGGAGGCGGCCTTCTCCGCGTACGACTGCAGGAAGGCCCGGCTCGTCCCCAGGTCGGCGACCACGTCCGCCAGCGCGATGTGCTGCCCGATGAACTCCCGTCCCCGATCCATGTGGGCCAGGAACTCCTCGGCCTGCCACGGTTCGAGCGGGCCCAGCTCGGCGCCGTCGTCGCCCAGGGATATCGCGTACATCGTTGCCCTCCACGGTCGTTACCAGCACACACGGCGAAGTGATCTTCGCATGCAGGGTGCGGACAGGCGACGGCTAGGCATGCTAGGTTTTTTCCTAGAGGTCCTAGGAAAGGGGTCCGCATGGTGCGAGCAGGGCTGACCGTGGCCAGGCTGACGGACGCAGCCGCGGTGATGGCGGACGAGGCCGGGCTGGAGAATGTCACCGTCTCCGCCCTCGCACGGCACTTCGGCGTCAAGGACGCCAGCCTGTACTCGCACGTGAAGAACCTGCGGGAACTGCGCGTGCGGATCGCCCTGCTGGGGTCCGCGGAGATGACCGAGCGCATCGCCGCCGCCGTCGCGGGCCGGGCCGGCAAGGACGCGCTCATCGCCTTCGCCGACGCCTACCGGTCCTACGCGCTCGCGCACCCCGGCCGGTACGCCGCCACGCAGATGCAGCTCGCACCGGAAGAGGTCGCGGACTCCATCGGGTTCCGGCGCAGCGTCGAGCTGACCTACGGCATGCTGCGCGGCTACGGCCTGACCGAGCCCGACCTGACCGACGCCGGCCGGCTGCTGCGCAGCACCTTCCACGGCTACATCCACCTGGAGCTCAGCGGCGGCTTCGGCCACTCCCGCCCCGTGCAGGAGTCCTGGTCGCGTGGGCTGGAAGCCCTCCATGTGCTCCTGGAGCAGTGGCCTTCCGGTCCCTCCGACGAATCTTCAGAGCTTCCGGAATCGAACGGGGAGTAAGTAAATGAACGGCAACCCGAGCCCCACCACCGGCACGCTCGCCGTGCCCGGCGCCACCCTGTACTACGAGACGCGCGGCAGCGGCCCGCTCCTGCTGCTCATCTCCGGCGGCGCGGGAGACGCCGGGATGTACGCGGGCATGTTCCCGGCGCTGGCAGCCGAGTACACCGTCGTGACCTACGACCCGCGCGCCCTCTCCCGCAGCACCCTCGACGGCCCGCTCACCGACCAGCAGGTCCAGGTGTGGAGCGACGACGCGCGGCGCCTGCTCGACCACCTCGCACCCGGCGGGGAAGAAGTCAGCGTGATGGGCTGCAGCTCCGGCGCCATCGTCGCGCTCGACCTGCTCGCCCGCCACCCCGAACGGCTGCGCCGCGTGGTCGCGCACGAGCCGCCGCTCGTGGAGCTCCTCCCCGACCCCGCCCCGTACCGGGCGCTCTTCGCCGAGGTCCGCGACACCTACCGGGCGGAGGGCCTCGGCCCGGCGATGGCCCGGTTCAGCGAAGGGATCGGGGAGCCGGTGACGGCGGAGGAGGCGGAGCAGTCGACAGAACTGCCGCCCGAGGTCCAGGAGATGGCACCCCGGATGCACGCCAACTTCCCGGTCTTCCTGGAGCGCATGCTGTGCCCCTTCTCCTCGTCCGTCCCGGACCTGGAGGCGCTGCGCCCGGTCGCGCACAAGCTGGTCCCGGCGGCGGGGCGGTCGTCGCGCACGCAGGAGCCCTTCTACGGGCCGGCCGCCCGGCTAGCGGAGCTCTTCGGCATCCCGCTGGTGGAGTTCCCCGGCGGGCACCTCGGAGGCGTGGACCGCGCGAAGGAGTTCGGCGAGCAGCTGCGCAAGACGCTCGCCTGAAGTCTTGCAACCGGCGGCCGTCCTCCTGTGGCCATCCTTCCTATGGCCGCCCTTCTCCGTCCGGCGCCTCCGCGGGCCCGAGGAACCACCGGCACGCCACCTCGGCGACCTCCTCCAGCGTTCCCGGTTCCTCGAAAAGATGGGTGGCCGCCGGTACGACGTGTACCTGGTGGGGCGCGTGGAGCTGCGCGGCGGCCGTGCGGTTCATCTGCAGCACGTCGTAGTCCCGGCCGCCCACGATCAGCAGGACGGGCGCCCGGACCCGGCCGAGCGCGTCATCGGCGAGGTCGGGGCGGCCGCCGCGCGAGACGACCGACACCACGCGGTCCGGTCGCCGGGCGGCCGCGGTGAGCGCCGCCGCCGCGCCCGTGCTGGCCCCGAACAGATGTACTGCCAGGTCGGCGGTTCTCGGGTCCTGGCCGAGCCAGTCGATCGCTGCGGCCAGGCGCTCGCTCAGCAGGGCGATGTCGAAACGATGCTGGGCCGTGACCGCGTCCACCTGCTCCTCCCGTTCGCTCAGGAGGTCCATCAGCAACGTGGCCAGGCCGGCCTCCTGCAGCGTCGCGGCGACCGCCCGGTTGCGCGGGCTCATCCGGGAACTGCCGCTGCCGTGGGCGAACAGCACCACCGCCCGGGCGGAACCGGGCACGGCGAGGTCACCGACGAGTGCCGGCCCGTCGGTGGGAATCAGAACCTCCGCGGAGATCATGCAGCCACCTTCTCCCGGGTACGGCGGCTGTCCGGGCGCGCCACGCCGGAACGGGACGCCGGCCGTACGGAGGGATGTCAGCCGTACTGGTCGAAGAGCGCCTGCTGAGCATGCCTCCGGCGGCGCGGTAGTGAACCGCCACTTCCATGCCGGCCTGTACGCCGTGCAGGAGGGCCGTCGCGGTGGAGCAGTGGGCCACGTCCAGGTCGGCGGGTCCCCAAGACATCTCCACCCAGTCCACGACGCCGCCGATCGCCAGACCGGCGCCGTGCCCGGTGAAGAGCACGTTGCGGGGGTGGAAGTCGCGGTGCAGGAAGCGCGACCGGTGGGCGGGGGCCGGGCGGCAGACGCTCGTCCAGCCCGTACGCTCCCGGGCAGCAGGCACGGCGACGGACCGGCGGAAACGGACTCCGACTCCCCGCGGCCCGTGGTCAGTTCGTCCGCGTCCGGCGCGCCGGAGAGGCGGGCGCCCCCCGGCTCCGGCGCGGTGACCGTCCCGCCCGTTTCCCCTGACCAGTCGGCTCGTTGGGCTGAACGAGTGAGTGCGCAGGCCGGGTCTCTGCCCGGTCCGTTGCGGCAACTCCCGTCCAGGGCAGCCGACAAGGGGAAGGGACCCCGTGATCCAGGTATCCGTCGAGGATGTGGAAATCGCCCCAGGGCACGTCTTCGAATGGGCGGTGGTCTCTTCGAAAATGGTCGGCTCCGCCGGGTCGCCCCAGCCGGGCGCGGCCACGACGTACAACCAGGCGAAACATTTCGCCGTCGCCCAGGACGCGCACAGAGCGAACGACACCGTCTGCGCCTACGTCGCCGGGACCTTCGACCTTCCCGGGCCCGTGGACCGCGACGCGCTCGGCTCCGCCATGCTGCACTTCGTGCGGCGCCACGAGGTGCTGCGCTGCAGCTTCCAGCAGCTCGTCGGCGAGGTGTCCTGCGACGTCCTCGGGCCGGACGACGTGGAGCTCAAGGAGCACGACATGGGGTTCGTCGGCTCCGCCGAGGGCGTACGGGAGCATCTGCACCGAACGTTTCAGGAGGTCGACCCGCTGTCCTGGCCGCTGATCCGCATGGGCGCCGTGGTCAGGGACGACTCCGCCACGGTCTGGTTCGCCTGCGACCACCTCGTGACCGACGGCCTGTCCACGCCGATCGCCGTGCACGACATCGCCGCGGCCTACGAGGCGTTCGCGAACGGCCGCACCCCCGACCTCCCGGAGACCGGCAGCTACGTCGACTTCAGCCGCGAGCAGCGCCGCCGGAACCTCTCCCTGGACGCCGATGACGCCCGGCTGGACCACTGGAAGACGTTCATGGCGGGCGGCGACAGCTTCTTCCCGCGGTTCCCCCTGGACCTCGGCGCGGAGCCGGGCCGCATGTACCCCGCGGTCAACGAGACCGACAAGCTGCTCGCGGCCGACGAGATCGAGAAGCTGGAGGCCACGTGCCGCGCCGTCGGCGGCAGGCTCTTCATGGGGCTCCTGGCCGCCGTCGGCGTGTCCCTCAGGAAGGAGGGCGGCCCCGACGTCTACCGGGGCATCATGCCGGTCAGCGAACGCGGCCGGGGCCCTTACGCGCACACCATGGGCTGGTTCATCAACACCATGCCCATCGCCTTCTCCGTCGCCGAGGACCAGGACTTCGCGGCCGTCATGGCCAACGTGCGCGCCGCGTCCGCAGAGATGCGGCAGCACGCCGACGTGCCCTTCGTGAAGGCGTGGCAGCTGCTGGCCCCGGTGGAGTACACGAAGATCCGCTACTGGCCGTACGCCGTGAACTTCTTCTCCTACCTCGACTTCCGGCGGTCGCCCGGGGCCCGGCACCATGTGCCCCGTCAGGCGAGGAAGCACGTCTGGCTGTCGCGCACCAACGGCTTCTGCTTCTGGCTCCACCGCACCGACACGGGCCTGTACATGAACTCGATCTACGTCGGCACGCCGGAGGCCCGGCGTACGGTGTCCGGCCTGCGGCGGACCCTCACCCGCACGCTGGAGGACATGACCGGCTCGGGGGAGTTCTGAGCTGAGCTGCAGGGGCCGAAGGCGCAGAGGCCGCGGAAGGTACTGAACGTGCTAAAAGTGCTGAAGGTGCCGAAGTTGTCGAAGGGGCAGAGCAGCATGCAGCGAGCCCGTTTCCCCCGCCGCCGAGGCGCTCTGGCCGCCGTGCTCCTGGCGCTGTCGTCCACCGTCACCGCGGCCGCCGCAGCACCGGGGGCCACCGGCGCGCCGGAGCACCCGGTCGTCGCGACCGACCACGGCCTCGTACGGGGCAGGGCGCACGACGGCTTCCTCACGTACGAGGGCATCCCCTTCGCGGCGCCGCCCACCGGCGGGCTGCGCTGGCGGCCTCCGCAGCCCGCTCGCCCCTGGCGCGGTGTCCGGGAGGCGGGTGAGCCCGGACCCCAGTGCCTGCAGCCGCCGGTGCTGGGCGGCGGGCCGCCCACCGGCTCGGAGGACTGCCTGCACCTCAACGTCACCACGCCCACAGGCCCCGGACCCGTCCGTGGGCGGCCCGTCATGGTGTGGCTGCACGGCGGCGGCTTCACCTTCGGCACCGGCAGCACCTACCACCCCGAGCGGCTGGCCGTACGGGGCGGCGCCGTCGTCGTCACCGTCAACTACCGGCTGGGAATGCTCGGGTTCTTCGGCCACCCTGAACTGAAGAATGCTCCCCCGTTCGGCCTGGCCGACCAGCAGGCCGCCCTGCGCTGGGTCCGGGCCAACGCGGCCCGCTTCGGCGGGGACCCGGACAACGTGACCTTGTTCGGTGTGTCGGCCGGCGGGCTCAGCACCTGCGCTCAGCTGGTCTCGCCGACCGCCGCCGGCCTCTTCGGCAAGGCCGTCCTGCAGAGCGGCTCCTGCATGACGGCGTACCCGCCCGGCGCCCTCATCCCGGGCCTCCCCGCCTACCGTCCCTTCGTCTCCCAGCGCAGCCTCCGCGACGAGGGCGCGGCCGCAGCCGCCCGGCTCGGGTGCCCGCAGGGCGGTGCGGGCGCGGGCGCGCTGCACTGCTTGCGGGGCCTGAGCGCCGACAAGCTCGTCACGCCCGAGCTGACCGCGGTCTTCAACAGACCGGCCTACGGCAACCCCCTCCTGCCCACGGAGCCGGCGCGCGCCCTGGAAGCCGGCCGCTTCCACCGGGTGCCGGTGATGCAGGGCGCCAACCGCGACGAGATGCGCATGTTCCTCGGCTTCACCCTCGGCCAGTACCCCCTCCGCGACGCCCGGGACTACCGGGCCCGCCTGCGGAACTCCTTCGGCGGCGCGGCCGGGGCCGTCGAAGCGGAATACCCGCTCTCCGCGTACCCCACGCCCGCCCTCGCCTGGGCCGCGGTGACCACCGACAACGCGTGGGCGTGCACCACACTGCACGCCGACAGGGCCCTCGCCCGGCGCGTCCCCACGTACGCCTACGAGTTCGCCGACCGGACCGCCCCCGTCCTGGAGGGCCTCCCCGACGTGCCGGGCTTTCCCTACGGCGCCGCGCACGGCTTCGAGCTCCCCTACCTCTTCGTCTCCCCGCTCACGAAACAGCCCCTCACCGACCGGCAGCGCGCCTTGGCGAACCGCATGGCCGACTACTGGACGCGCTTCGCACACACCGGCGACCCGAACCACCCCGGCGCTCCCGTCTGGCCCGTGTTCCGCACCCGGACGCCGCTCGCCCAGTCCCTGGCACCAGGCCGACACGGCGTGGCCCCCTTCGACGTGGGACAGGCGCACCACTGCTCCTTCTGGGACCGCCACCGCGGCTGAGCCGGGGCCGTACGGCCGGAGGCCGATCCGGTCGTGTGGCTGCACCACTTTCTGCCGCCGGGCAGCTAGATTCGCATCCGTGATCGTCGACTGTGCCCACTACCGTGACGGCCGGCGGCAGCACGAGGGCGCGATGCCGCTGGAGCAGGCGGCCGCGCGCTGTGCGCAGGGCGGGTTCGTCTGGCTGGGGATGTTCGAGCCGGGGCCCGCGGAGCTGGCGAGGGTGCGCGAGTGCTTCGGGCTGCACGAGCTCGCCGTCGAGGACGCCCGGGCGTTCCACCTGCGGCCGAAGGCCGAGCAGTACGAGGACGGCACCGAGCTCATCATCCTGCGCACGGCGCGCTACGACGACGAGCGCGAGGAGGTCGACACCGGCGAGATCAGCATCTTCCTCGCCGAACACTTCGTGATCACCGTGCGCCAGGGCATCGCCAGCGAGCTGAGCGGAGCCCGCAGCCGGCTGGAACGCCGCCCCGAACTGCTCCGGGCGGGAAGCGTCTCCACGCTGTGGGCGATCCTCGACCAGGTCGTGGACGGCTACGCGCCCGTCGTCGCGGAACTGGAGCGCGACATCGAGCAGATCGAGGCCACGGTCTTCTCGGGGGCGGTCGCTCCGACCGAACGGATCTACTCCCTGCGCCGCGAAGCCACCGACTTCTACCGCGCGGTGCACCCGCTGCTCGCCGTCGTGACCCGCCGTCTCCAATCGGGCAAGGCGCCGGCCGGGCTCCTGCCGTACTTCCGCGACGTGCACGACCACCTGCTGCTCGTCAACGAGGAGGTCGCCGCCCAGCGCGACCTGCTGGCCACCGTCCTCGAGGCGAACATCGCGGTGATCTCCGTGGAGCAGAACAAGATCAACCTTCGGCAGAGTGCCACGATGGAGCGGCTGACGATCCTGGCGTCGGTATTCCTCCCGCTGTCGTTCGTGGTCGGCTTCTTCGGGCAGAACTTCGACTGGCTGGTCACGCACATCAGCAGCTTCACGGCCTTCCTCGTCATCACCGTCTGCGGACTGCTGCTGCCCTGCCTGCTGCTGTATGTCTGGCTGCGCCGGCGCCACAGCCATCCCGCCCCTCCGGTCCCGGAGGTGAGCGACGTCCACCCGCGTGCGGGGGCGCGGTGAACCGGCCGCGCCCCCGCCGGGCCGGGCCCGGTCTCAGCCGACCCCGACCGTCAGCGGAGCGAGCCTCGCCGCCAGCCGGTCCGGCAGCTCCAGCAGCCGGACGCCTTCCTGCTCGTCGGGGTCCGTCCGCGCGACGAGGCACACCATGTCTTCGTCACTGCTGTTGACCGGCATGTGCGGGGTGTCGGCGGGGATGTGGAAGTAGTCGCCCGCGTGCAGCACCACGTGCTCGGCCAGGCCCTCGCCGTGCCACACCTCGACCTGACCCGACTGGATGAAGATGGCCGATTCATGGCCCTCGTGCAGGTGCGGGCGCCCCCGGGTGCCGGCGGGCATCACCAGCCGGTGCAGGCACAGCGCCTTCGCGCCGGCCGACTGGGCGCTGATCCCCGCCCCGAACAAGCCGCCCTGAATACCTTCGTACTGCCCGGTGCGGACCACCGTGCACTGCTTGTGATCTTCCATGCGCGCAGTACAACAAGCCCGCCTGCAGCCTGCGATCAGTTCGAGCCAGACGGGCGGCGGCCGGGGACCGGGGAAGAAGGCCCGTTGTCAGTGGGTGCGGCCATAGTCGGCGGCATGACCGCACCCCATGCTCACGACAGCACCGTCGAACGCTTCGCCATGAGCGAGGCGGCGTGTGTCACGGCGGTGGCCGGTGCCGATGAGGCCGATGTGATCCGCTGCTTCGGAGGCGACCCCGCTGAGGCCCGGGCTGCCCGTACGTTCGCCGACCTCGGTGGCGTGGAAACCGGCAGCGGCCGCCTGCAGTGCATCGTCGTGTCGCGGACCGGGTCGACCGTAGTGGTCTGGGAGGACAACGGGTTCGAGGGAACCCGGGAGGAGGTGCTCCGGCCGTTGTCCGGGCTGGGCCGCGCGGCAAGTGCCTTCTGGAACGTCAATGCGCATTCGAGACTGAGCCTCGCCGAGGACGGGCTGGTCCAGTCCTCGCTCGACATGCTGTTCCCCGATGACCGCGGCGGTGCCCGCCCGGAGGCATGGGATCGCTATCTGCACGGCCTCGACTTCGACTCCCCGGCCGGGTCCACCTGGGCGGTCGGGATGATCGCCGTGGCCCGGGCGACGGGCGCGCGGCTGGACACGGCATGGGAGACGGGGCCTCAGCGGATCGTGCCGATCAGGCCGGTGAAGGAAGCCGTCCTGCACCAGTGCGACGAGGATTCGTCTCTCCTCGCCGAGCCGCCCTTCGACCACTACATGGCTGATCTCGGCCCGCACCACCTGCCGCACATGCGGCAGTACGCCTTCGAACTCGCTCTGCAGCACACCGGCCTGGACCGGGACCCGCTTGCCCTGTCCGCACTCGCGGGCGGGGACGGAACAGCGGCCGGCCGCGAGGAGCTTCGTACCCGGCTTGCCGCGGCGCAGTCGGCGGACCGGGAGCAGGCGTTCGCGCTGATGCGCGACGAGCCGGACGACTTCGACGAGGACGAGCCGATACCCGCGTGGACCCTGCCCTCCCATGTCTTCCACATCCGGTCCGCCATGTGGTGGGCGCTGGAAGAGCGGCTCGCCGCCGGAGACCGGGCGCCGGGGGACTCCACATACCGCCCCGAGTACCGCCCCGACCCGGAGAGCCTGCTGACGTATGCCGTGCGGGGGCCCGGCGGCAGTGCGGAGCGCTACTGGTTGCTGACGTCCTTGATGAGGGCGGCCGCGCGAGGGTAGGGCGACCGGGTCCCTGCTGGTGTCACAGGCTGGTGCCCGTGCTGGAGCTGGTGCCGGTGTCGCTGCCGGGCTCGGACGCCGCAGGCTGCTCGCGCGGGGCCGCGCCCCGGCGGGCGGCGACGACGTCGAAGAGGCTCCAGCCGTCGAGCTCCTCCACCGGAGGGTCGTCGGGACGCCATCCCCGGCCCAGCGCCTCGTCCAGCAGCGCCCTGACGGTCCCCGGCTCGTTGAGGTTCAGCGTCCTGCCGTCGGTGGTGCCGACCGCCCCGGACGGCATGTAGCGGCCGTCCGGAACGAGCCTGCCGGGGCCTGTTGCGAAGGAGACGCGGAGACGTCCCCTCGCTTTGAACAGACGGACGACGAGGGTCTCGCAGCAGCCCTCGTACCGGCCGCCGCCCAGCACGTGGTGGGTGTGGCCGATCGACCACATATAGGTCGCCCCGCCGACCACGAGACGCCGTGCGGTCTTTCCCCTGCGAGCCATCCGCAGATGGTAGCCGCGCCCGCGTGTCCGCGCGTTCGAGCCTGTTCGGTTCCGGTCGGGTATCAACCTGAGAATGAGCTGTGACAGTCATCAGGCAGGATGACCTTCCGTGATCGACTATCAGCACCAGCAACACCCGAATCAGCACCCGCAGTCTCCGCCCCACCCGTACGCTCCCCACCCCCAGCAGCCGCACCCGTACCAGCACCAGCCGAACCAGCACCAGCCGAACCAGCACCAACCGAATCAGCAGCACCACCCGCACCCCTACGCGTACCCGCCTCAATACCCGACCCCGACCCCGCAGCCGGAGGTTCCCGAGGAGATCGGGGATGAGCGCCGCATGCTCGCCGCGGCGGTCGACGGCACCATCACGGTCGTCGGCGGTCTCGGCCTCGCCCAGCAGCTCGCGGGCGACAAGAGCGTCGGCGTCTTCTGGGCCTACGTGGCCGGGTGCGTGCTCGGGGTGTCCTTCGTCCACCACGTGCTGGGGGCCGTGGTGTTCCGTGCGACGGTGGGCAAGTTCCTGCTGGTGTCCCGCGTGGTGCGCGACGCCGACGCCGGGCGGCCGCGCTTCTGGCAGGCCGTGGGCCGCTGGCTCCTCGGCCTGACCTGGCTCCCGATGCAGCCTGTGCGGAGCCTGATCGGCGCGGAGGGCGATCCGTACGAGGACGCCTGCGGCCTGCGCTACGTACGCAGCAGGGACCTGCGCTGATCAAGGCCCCGGGCACCGCGCGGGACCGGGCGGCGGCGACGGTCAGTCGTCCTGGTCATTCCGGTCGTCATGGTCATCGCGGTCATCACGGTCGTTGCCGGGCGCGTCGACGGTGTTGGCCGTGACCTTGCCGGACGCGGCGTCGACGGTGACGTCGTGCTCGGTGCCCTTGCCGTCGATGATCTCGACGTCCCAGGTGGTCCGGCCGTGGTCGTCGTCGAGCTCGGCGGAGACGACGGTGCCGGAGACGCTCTTGAGCGCGGCGTCGGCGGCCTGCTTGACGTCGACCTTCGCGCTCTTGACGAGGGCGCGGTGCTCGCGCTCGTCCGACCCGATGGAGGACACGGCCGGCGTGTCGCCGCCGTCCTCCGTGAGGGAGGCGGCCGTCGCAGCGCCCGCGCCGCCGAGGAGGGCGGTTGCGGCCAGTGCGGCGGCGACGATGCGGCGGCGGCCGGTCAGTACGCGCTTGAGCTGCGGCTTCATAAGGACAGTCCCTTCGGCTTCGAGGACCCGGCCCCGGTGGCGGGGCCGGTCGTCGTCGCGGTTTTCGTTGCGGTTGTCGTGCAGTCCTCACGGTGCCCGGGCCTTCCTGAACGCCCGCTGAAGGAACCTGAAACTCTTTTCAGGTTCGCTCTGCGACGCTGAAGGCATGCGACTGCTGATCGTGGAGGACGAGAAACGGCTGGCCACCACCCTTGCCCGTGGTCTGGAGGCCGAGGGCTTCGCCGTCGATGTCGCCCACAACGGCCCGGACGGCCTGCACCGGGCCCGCGAGAGCGCGTACGACCTGATCGTCCTGGACATCATGCTGCCCGGCATGAACGGCTACCGGGTCTGCTCCACTCTGCGGGCGGCCGGGGACGACACCCCGATCCTCATGCTGACCGCCAAGGACGGGGAGTACGACGAAGCCGAGGGCCTCGACACCGGCGCCGACGACTACCTCACCAAGCCGTTCTCCTACGTGGTGCTCGTCGCCCGCATCCGCGCCCTGCTGCGCCGCCGTACCCGCGCCGGCACCCCGGTGCTGCGCCTCGGTGACCTGACGGTGGACCCGGATGCAAAGCAGGTGTGGCGCGGGGATACGGAAGTCCCGCTCACAGCACGGGAGTTCGCGGTCCTCGAACAGCTGGCGCTGCGGGCCGGACAGGTGGTCTCCAAGGCCGTGATCCTCGAGCACGTGTGGGACTTCGCCTACGACGGCGACCCGAACATCGTCGAGGTCTACATCCGCACGCTGCGTCGCAAGCTCGACATCCCCTTCGGGCGTCGCTCGATCACCACGGTACGGGGAGCGGGCTACCGGCTCGCCACCGACGGCGGCACCCGTGTTTAGGCCGTTCGCCTCCGTACGGGCACGCACCACCCTCGGTGCCACGGCCGTGGTCGCCCTGGCCCTGGTGGCGGCGGGGATCACCGTCATCAGCGTGCTGCGCGGGGACCTGATGGACCGCGTGTCCCTGCAGTCCGAGGTGCGAGCCCGTGCGGTGGCCGGCTCCCAGGCGGCCCTCAGCGGCCGCTTCACCGAGGTCTCCCTCCCCGACGACGAGGACCATCTCGTCCAGATCGTCGACAGCGCCGGAAGGGTGCTCGCCGCCAGTGAGCCCCTGCACGGGCGAGCCCCACTGACCACCTACGATCCCGCGCCTGTTCCTGCCCCCACGGCGAAGTCCCCGGAACGCGATGACAACGACCGCGACGACGGTGACGACGGTGACGACGGTGACGACAACGAAAAGACACCGCCCCGGGGGCAGGTCTCCACCAGCGCCGACCACAAAACCGTCGCCGTCAACACCGACACCGACAGCGACGAGCCGGGCGAGAAGCACGACTACCGCTTCGCGTCCGTCCACGCCACCACCTACGACGGCCGCACCTACACCGTCTACGCCGCCACCCCGCTGGGGGACGAACAGGAGACCGTCACCTCCGTCACCCGGGCCATGCTCATCGGCCTGCCCCTGCTCCTCCTCGTGATCGCCGCCGTCACCTGGCTGGTCACCCGCCGTGCCCTGCACCCCGTCGAGGCCATCCGCGCACGGATGGCGGAGATCACCACCAGCCAGGACCTCAGCCGCCGCGTACCCGAACCCGCCTCGCGCGACGAAGTGGCCCGCCTGGCCGCGACCACCAACCAGACCCTGGCCGCGCTGGAGACCTCCGTAGAACGGCAACGCCGCTTCGTCGCCGACGCCTCCCACGAGCTGCGCAACCCCATCGCCAGCCTCCGTGCCCAGCTGGAAGTGGCCCACGCCCACCCCGAACTGCTGGAAACCGAGGGGCTGCTCGAGGAAGTGACGCGTCTGCAGACCTTGGCCGCCGACCTGCTCCTGCTTGCTCGCCTCGACGCCGGGGAAAGCGCCGAAGGCGCTGAAGGCGCCGAGAGGGGCGCCGTGGACCTCGCCCGCCTGGTACGGGCCGAGCTGGTCCAGCGCGCGGCAACCGACCGGATCACCCCCGATGTGCAGATCACGGGGGATTGCCACGGTGTCAGCGGCAACGACTCCCAGCTCACCCGAGTGCTGGCCAACCTGCTCGACAACGCCCAGCGCCACGCCACCTCCTGCGTGTCCGTGGCCCTGAGCCGGGAGGACGACCTGGTCGTGCTGACCGTCGGCGACGACGGCGCGGGCGTGCCCCCGGCCGAGCGGGACCGCATCTTCGAACGGTTCGTCCGTCTCGACGACGCCCGCAGCCGCGACGAGGGCGGCGCCGGACTGGGCCTGGCCATCGTCCGCGACGTCGTGCAGCGTCACGGCGGACGGATTTCCGTACGCCGGGCGCCGGAAGGCGGCGCGCTCTTCGAGGTGAGGCTTCCCCTGGTAAACGCCGGCCCGTGCACTGCCCCTTGAGCTGCGGAACCCCCTGGCGATCTCTGGTAAATGCCTTGCCGCTAAATGCCTTGCCGCCGACCGGCCCGGAAGACATAGGTTGATGCGCGGTAGCGCGGGGCGCCAGCGCCCTCCCCGGCAGCGAGATCGGATGGTCGGTCGGCACATGGCCAAGATGCATGCGGACGAGGCGGACATCGATGCGGGCCTCGTCCAGCGGTTGCTTCGCGCCCAGTTCCCCCAGTGGGCGGGCCTGCCCGTCCGGCGCCTGGCGTCCGGTGGGACGGTGAACGCGATCTACCGGGTCGGCGACGAGCTGACCGCCCGTCTGCCCCTCACCGCGGGCGGCGCCGAAGGGCTGGAGGCGGAGGCCAGGTGGCTGGCGGAACTGGCGCCTCTGGTGCCCGTCCCGATCCCGGCGGTCGCAGGGACGGGGGAGCCCGCCGAGGGTTACCCGTGGGCGTGGTCCGTCCACCGGTGGATCGAGGGCGAGGTGCTGGTCGAGGGGCGGGTGGCCCGGCCCGAGCTGATGGCCCGTGACCTCGCGGGATTCATCACCGCCATCCGTAAGGCCGACCTCGACGGCGGCCCTCCGGCACACCGCGGCGGACCGCTGACCGGTGCCGATGGGGAGACCCGGGACGCGATCGAGGCGCTCCGGCGCACGGACGAGCCGTTCGACGCCGACGCGATCCTCGCGGTCTGGGAGGCGGCGCTCGCCGTCCCGGACCGGCCGCGGGCGCCGTGCTGGATCCATTCCGATCTCATGCCGGGCAATCTGCTGGGCGCCGGGGACCGCCTGGCCGCGGTGATCGACTTCGGCACCGCGGGTCTCGGCGATCCCGCGGTCGACCTCATCCCGGCGTGGAACCTGCTGCCGTCCGCCGCCCGGCAGGTCTTTCGTGACCACGTGGACGTCGATGACGACACCTGGGCGCGCGGGCGCGGTTGGGCGCTGTCCATGGCGGTCATCCAGCTGCCGTACTACCGGAAGACCAACCCGGTCATCTCCGCCAACGCCCGCTACGTGATCGGGCAGGTTCTGGCGGGCTGAGCGGCGCGTGCCGTTCGGGGCGCGGGTGGCCGGGTGGCCGGGTGGCCGGGTCGCCCGGTGGTCCGGTGGTCCGGTGGTCCGGGTGGGCCGAGGAGTCAGTCCGCCGTGGCGTCCGCCGTTTTCCGCAGCCCGGCCGCCAGGTCCTCCACCATCGCCATCGTGCGACGGTGGAGCCCGCCGCCGAACGTGACCCGGGCGGCGCCCATCTCGCCCAGCTCAAGAGGTGCGGGCCCGTTGGGGAGGGCGATGGCGTTGACCGGTACGGGAACAGCGCGGGTGATCTCCGGGAGGAGCTCCGCGGGGGCAAGGATGGGGTACACACAGTCGGCGCCGGCGAGGGCGTAGAGCCGGGCGCGCGCGATGGCGGAGGTGGCATCCGGGGCCGCCCGGTCGCCCCGCAGGAAGGTGTCGGTGCGGGCGTTGATCACGAGCCGGCCGCCGGCCGCGGCCCGTACCTCCGCCAGCCACTCGGCCTGCTCGGCCGGGTCCTTGAGGCGTCCGGTGGTGCGGTCGCTGTCTTCCAGGTTGCAGCCGACGGCGCCGGTCTCCAGCAGCCGCTCGACGAGTTCGGCGGGCGGCAGGCCGTAGCCGTCCTCGATGTCGGCGGAGACCATCACGCCGTCCTCCGCGACGGCCCGTGCGATACGGGCGACCGCGGTGAACATCTCGTCCGCGGGGGTGCTGCCGTCGTCGTGGCCCAGGGAGGCCGCGATGCCGGCGCTCGGCGTGGCCAGGGCCCGGAATCCGGCGGCCGCGAAGGCGCGGGCGCTGGCGGGGTCCCAAGGGCCGGGCAGGACGAGCGGGCCGCGCCCGGCACGGTCATGGTGCAGGCCGCGGAAGGCGGCGGCGTTGCCGGTGATGGGTGTCATGGGAACGACCGTAGACGCGGACGATTGCGCGGCGGTGGTCCACTTGAGGGCCCGTTTCATGGGCCATTGCGGGGCGATGGGCGACAGGTGACGAGCGAGGGTCGGCGTGCTCGGCCCCCGGCGGGGCGACCGACCGGCCGGGCCGTGGGGGCGGGTGTCCGGCACAAGGGCAGGCGTCGCGAGTGCCGGCTCGCCGTCACTGCCGGTCGAGGGCGGCGGCGACCCGGTCCATGATGCCCTGCCAGTGGGCCCGCTGCCGCTCGCGCTCTTCGGCGCTCGCCAGGCGTTCCTGGTGGAAGCGGAGGACCGTCCGGGCTCCGTCGGCGGCGGGGGTGGCCGGGGTGAGGGCGACCTGGACCGTGGTGGTGCCGTGGGTGACGCGGATGCGGTCTCCCGGCCGGTAGCCGCGCACTTCGCCCGTCACTCCGGCGGCCGTCCGGTAGGGAGCGCCGCGCTCCGGGGTGAGGTCCGCGCCGGGGCCGAGCCAGAGGGCGATCCCTTCGGGGCTGCTGATGAAGTCCCAGACGGCGGGTGCGGGGTGGGGCAGCGTGCGGGACACGCCGATCTGCCAGCCGGCGTCCTTGGTGAGTCCGGTGGGCATGGCGGTCATCCTTCCTCGGAGTGGCGGGCGCGCAGCGCCCTTACCTTGTGGCGGTTGCCGCAGTGCTCCATGGAGCACCAGCGGCGCCGGCCGGGGCGTGAGGTGTCGACGTAGACGAGGTTGCAGTCCTCGGCGGCGCAGGTGCGGATGCGGTGCGCGTAGGGGCCGGTCAGCAGCTCGACGGCGTCCCGGGCGACGGTGGCCGCCAGCTGTGTGCCATTGGGGGTCCCGGCCCACTGCCGCTCGCCGGTCGGTGCGACGGCGGGGGCCAGGGAGGGGCGGGCAGCCGCTTCGTTGATGGTCTCCAGGTCGCCCTGCGGGTGGGGCTCGCCGTGCGTGTGGGCGATGACCACGCGGAACAGCGCGTCGCGCAGCTCCCGCATGCCGGTCACTTCGGCCTCGGATATCTCCATCACGGGCGTCGGCGTCAGCCGCGACCGCTCCGCCCAGGCGGCCAGGTCGGCGGGCTCGTGCAGGACTTCGAAGCGGCGGTACGGGCCGGGGCCGCCGGTGGGCAGCAGTTCCAGGCACAGGGCGCCGGGGTCGAACCGGTAGGCGACGCCGGTGTGGGAGCGCAGGGTGAGCCCCTTGGCTGCGGGGGAGTCCATGCCATCAGTGTAACCGGTTATATCGGTTACGGCGGCTATACTGGCGGCATGGCATTGAACTGGAAGCTGGTCATCGACAGCACGAACGCACCCGCCCTCGCCGACTTCTGGGCCGCGGCCCTGGAGTACGAGGTGGAAGACCCCAGCAGGCTCGTCGAGCAGCTGCTGGCCGCCGGTCACATCGGCGAGGAGGCGGTCCAGGAGCACCGTGGCCGCAAGACCTTCCGCGGGTACGCCGCGATCCGCCACCCCGAGGACCCGTTCGACGAGACCAGCGGCGTCGGCCGCGGCCGGCGCCTGCTCTTCCAGGACGTACCCGAGGGCAAGTCCGGCAAGAACCGCCTGCACGTCGACGTGCACAGCGAGCCCGGCGGCCTCGATGAACTGGTGACCCGGCTGGAAGGGCTGGGGGCGACCCGCATCCGCGAGGTGAACCGGGGCCCGGCCGGGCACTGGTGGGTGATGCAGGACCCGGAGGGCAATGAGTTCTGCGCGGCGTAGGGCCGTGCCGGCGAACCTTCTGTGCCCCAGAGCGTGACAGTCCCTGACTGTGAAGTGATTCACAGTCAGGGGCTGTCACGCTTTTCCGGTGCGGTGTGTCTCGATGGGTGCCCGAAGGAAAGGAGCCGGTTCGTCGTGGACGCATTCACCGAGCACCGCCCGCTGCTGTTCACCATCGCCTACGAGATGCTGGGCAGCGCCACCGACGCCGAGGACGTGCTGCAGGAGAGCTACCTGCGGTGGAGCACAGTCGACCCGGCCGCGGTCGAGCACCCCCGCGCCTACCTGGTCCGCGTGGTGACCCGGCAGTCCCTCAACCACCTGCGCTCGGTCAAGGCGCGGCGCGAGGAGTACGTCGGCACGTGGCTGCCCGAGCCGATCCGCACCGCACCCGAGGTGAGCGAGGACGTGATCCTCAACGAGTCGGTGTCGATGGCGATGATGCTCGTCCTGGAGACGCTGAACCCGGCCGAGCGCGCGGTGTTCGTGCTGCACGACGTGTTCGGCTACACCCACGGCGAGATCGCCGCCTCGATCGGGAAGACCGAGGTCACCGTCCGGCAGATCGCCCACCGCGCACGCCGGCACGTACACGCCCGGCGCCGCCGCTTCGAGCCCGACTCCGAAGCCACCCGGGAGATCGTCCAGCGGTTCCTGCTCGCGACGACGACCGGCGAAGTCCAGGCGCTGATGGACCTGCTGGCGCCCGACGTCGTGCAGGTCTCCGACGGCGGCGGGAAGGTGTCCGCCGCCCGCCACCCGATCACCGGCCGCGCCGAGGTCGCCCGGTACGTCCTCGGTGTGGCCCGCACCAGCGTCACCGCGACGACCCGCATCGAGCAGGCCGCCTACAACGGCATGCCCGCGGCGCGCTCGCTCACCGACGGTGAACTGGACTGGCTGCTCGCCTTCGAGATCCACGACGGACGGATCACCGGCCTCTACGTCATGCGCAACCCGGACAAGATGCACCGCACCGATGCCGTGCACCCACTCAACAGGGGAGAACGCCAGCCATGGAAACCATGATCGTCGAGCGCACCATCGACGCCCCGATCGACGCCGTCTTCGCCTGGCTCACGACGACCACGAACTACACGTCCTCGCCCCTGGTGCTGCGCTGCCGCCTGACCCGGCGCGGCGGGAACGCGCCGTACGGCGTCGGCGCGGTGCGCAGTCACCTGTGGCTGATCGGCTGGTTCCGCGAGCGCATCACGCACTACGACGCGCCGTACGCCACCGAGTACGTCGTGGAGCGGAGCCTGCCGCCGTCCCGGCACGAACTCGGCCGCATGACGTTCACCGAGACCGACGGCGGCGGCACCCACGTCCGCTGGACCACGCGCGCCGAGATCCCCGTCCCGCTGATCGGCGCCTTCCTCACGCGGCGCCTCGCGCGGCCGATCATCACCCGCACGTTCGGGAACATCCTCGCCGCTGCCGATGCTGCGCTGGCCGGCCGCGCCAGTGGGCACCGGGGGTGACGGCTTACGGTACATCTGTAACGTAGACGGGCTTGCCTGGGTGGGGATGGGGTGGTCGGGGGGTGAGGCGCCCGTTGGCTGGCGCGGGTGAGATGGGAGGTTGTGTCGAATGTAGGGATGTGTCCGTATTGCGTATGCTCGGTCCCCTGGTTACAGTACTTATGTACTGAAAGCTGCCCCGAGGAGAGATCCCGATGAAGGCCCCCGCACGATGACCGCTCTGCGCCGTATCACCGCTGCCGAACGCCGTGCCCGGCTCGCCGGACAGCACCTGCTCGCCCCCGCCCGCCGGGCCGCCGCACCGCAGGAGGTCGCCGGGGCCCTCATAGGCCTGCACGCCACCGACCCGGCCACCGTCTTCCTCTCCGCCGCCGCCCGCATGCACACCCCCACCGCCGCGGCCGTCGACCATGCCCTCTACGACGCCACGCCTCCGCTCGCGCGCATCCGGTGCATGCGCCGCACGATGTTCGTCACTCCCCGGCACCTCGCGCCCGTCCTCCACGCCGCCACCACCAAGGACGCCCACCGCAACCGCGGCGACGCCGTGGAGCACCTGCGCACCACCCTCGGCTGGACCCCCGCCCGCTACGCCGCCGTGGAGAAAGCCACCCTCGGCGCCCTGACCGCCCGCGGCGGGGCCACCGCCGCCGAGCTGGCCGCCGACATCCCCGACCTGCGCGAGTACTACGCCGTCAACCCCGGAAAGTCGTACGAGACCCGCCAGCGTGTCACGGCCCCCATCCTGGGGGCCCTGGCCGCCGAAGGCCGCATCCACCGCACCCGACCCGCGGGCTCGTGGACCTCGGCCCAGTTCCGCTGGGCTCCGGCCGAACCGTTCCCCGCCGTGCCGGCCCCCGAAGCCAGGGCCGCGCTCGCCCGTCACTACCTCGCCGCGTTCGGGCCGGTCACGGCGGCCGATCTGAAGTGGTGGACGGGGTGGACCCTGACCGACACGCGCAAGGCCATCGCTGCCACCGGCGCCGAAGCCGTCGAACTCGACGAAGGCACCGGTTACCTCCTCCCCGAGGACAACGAGCCCCTGGCCGAGGGCGAGCCGGAACCGTGGGTGGCGCTGCTGCCCGGCCTGGACCCCACCCCGATGGGCTGGCGCCACCGCGACTGGTACCTCGACCCGGCCCACACGGCGGCCCTGTTCGACCGCAACGGCAACATCGGCCCCACGATCTGGGCCGACGGCCGCATCATCGGCGCCTGGGCCCAGCATCCGGACGGCCGCATCAACCACCACCTCCTCACCGACTCCGACCCCGGCCGCCGTACCCGCGCGCTCATCACGGCTGAGATCCGGCGCCTGACCGCCTTCCTGAACGGCACCCGGGTCACCCCCTGCTACCGCACCCCTCTCGAACGCCGGCTCGCGAGCTGACCTGCCGCCCATGAGGCACGGTTGGCGATAGCCCAGGGCGCCGGAATCGCAGGTTCATCGGCGCAGAGACGGCTGCCGAGGGTCGGTGCCTGCCTCGCGGGGGAGGGAAGGCGGGCGGCGCGTCCCGGGCGTTCAGCCGACGTCGTCGTGGCCGGCCAGTGCGCGGAGCGCGCCCGACAGTTGGTCAGGGGTGAGCGGCGGTACAGGGAGGGCGGTGGCGGCCTGAGCGGCGGGGGCGCGCAGGCCGTCCAGGAGGAGGCGGAGGTGGCGCCGCCAGGCTTGCGGGGCGACGGTCACGGAGGCGGGGACGACGCGGCCGAGGGCGGCCTCCTGGCGCCCCGGCCTGATCCGCGGCCTGTCCCGTCTGCCCGTCCGTTACAGCTCGACGCGGTGACCGGCCGCTGCCTGCGCGGATGCGCCACAGAGACCGGTCAGCCGCAGCGGCCCGTCACACGGGGCGACGGGGCCAGGTAGAGGTACCAGTCGGCCCCGTCCGGCATCCGTAGGACGCACGGCGTCCAGCCGCGTGCGAACCCCGGCGCCCCCGGGACGCGAGCGGCGGTAGCCACTGGTTCCGACCGGGCCCGCTGCAGCAGTTCGCCGACCGTGGTGGACGTGTTGTTGCCGGTCAGCGCTTCGGACGAGCAGCCCGCGTGGAAGGCGACGGAGACGACCTCGGGACCGACCAAGGTGCACGGCCGGCTCAGACCGGCGCGGTGGAGGCGTTCGGCGGCCTGCAGAGTGTCGGCGCGGAGGCGCACTTGATCGCCGACTCTCCGTTGGAGTACGAGGTATTGGGAGGTCAGGTGCAGGGCGAAGGCGGTGCCCAGCACCACGGCCACGACCGGCCGCCATCGCCGCCGGGCGCCACGCAACAGGGTCACGGCGAAGGCGGCGACGGGAATGGTGAGTTGGGCGTAGGCGGGGATGAGGAAGCGGGGGGCCGCGTAGTCGAGGAGGAAGAGGTACTGCAATGACATCGCCGCCGCGCAGGCCAGGGGCAGCGCTATCACAGCCACCCCTGGCGTGCCGCGCCGGACGGCGGCGGCGGTTCGGCCGCCGTGCCGGTGCCTGACCCTCATGGTCAGGGCCAGGGCCAGGATCAGGGACGCGACGGCCACGACGGGCGTGGCGAGCCACCACAGCGACAGCAGCGGATAGTCCCAGGGGATGTGGCACGGGCGGCACAGCAGCGGCCCGTTGAGGGCGCGCAGGTGCATGCCTAGGGTGTTGGTCCACCCCATGCCGCCCTGGACGCCGCTGCCGTCCCGCAGCCGGGCTACCGGACCGCCGAAGTCGGTGTACGCCTCGGCGAGCCACGGCACCAGCCCGGCCGCGAGCCCGCCCACCACGGCGGCCGCCGGGCGCCACCGGCGCCACGAGGGCACCATTGCCACCGCTGTGAGCAGCGCGAGCGCGAGGAAGGCCGCGTCGGGTGGGCGCATCAGCGCGGTGAACGCCACGCTCGCCGCCACCCACGCCCAGGCGCCGCGCCACGCCGGCCTGACGGCACCAGTAGTGGTGGCGGCAGCGGCAGCGGCAGCCCGCAGGAACCACCCTGTGGCGGCCGTCGCCCCGTAGGCCACGTACAGGTTCGGCATGACCTCGCCCGCGTAGAACTGCACGACCCACAGGCCGGCGAACGCTGCCGCGGCCACCGCTGTCACGACCTCACCGACCAGGCGGCGCCATGGCCAGAACGCTGCCACCAGGCCGGCCGTGGCCAGCGCCACCATCCAGGCCCGCAACACCACCACCGATGCGCTGAGCAGCACCGCAGGCGCGGCCAGCCAGCTGATGCCCCGGGCCCGCGGCGCGCTGAAATACGCGGCCGGCACCCGCGGGCTCACCTGACTCACGTATACGGCCTCGTCCCAGCCCAGCGGCAGCCGCAACGGCACCACCAGCAGTTGCACCACACCGAAGACCACAGCCACCCACACCAGCGGCACGCTCCCGCGCCACCGCCGGACTCCTGTTGCGCGGCGGGTGCGAGTACGGGCCGGGCCGGCCCCGGGTCGGGCGGTGGGCCCTGTTGGGGGAGTGTGGTCGTCCGCGACCGGGCGGCCGGTTCGGGACAAGCTGTTCCAGGACGAGCTGACCCAGGGCAACCTGTTCCAGGGCAAGCTGATCAGCCGGTACCCCGGGCCCGACCGGTCCGGCATGCCACGCCCTCCTCACCTCCCCGAGTGGTCACGGTTGGCTTTCACAGTAAGTTCCCTGTGTAACGGCCGCACCGTGGTGCCATGCCTACGGGGGCGTCGCCTGGGCGCCGGCTGTAGCTGGCGGCAGGCTGCTGCAAGCGTCCAGGAGGGCGGCGAGCCGGCGGGAAGGCGGGTCGGGGCGCACCGCCAGGTACGTCCGGACGGCGGGTGCAGGGGTGGCGAAGGGGCGGAAGGAGATGCGGGGAGCCGGCTGGATTTCGGCTTGTGAGGCGTAGTAGACGGTCCAGCTCGGCCTGCCGGTGGCTATCGCGGCCAGGGTGTCCTGGTCGGTAGTGAACGCAGCGCCCATGACCGGTTCGAAGCCGGTTGTGCGGCAGGCGTTGATGACCGTGTCGACCAGGAGGGGGTTGGTGTCGCGCGGCGTGATCCGTAGGGGCAGGCCGGCCAGGTCGGAGAGGGCTACGTTCGGCTGCGCGGCCAGAGAGTGTCCGGCGGGCAGCGCGGCGACGAGGGTGTCGCACCAGAGGGGGAGAAGCTCCAGGCCCGGGCTGTGGTCTGCACCGTCCGTGCGGGGTTCGAGGTCTGCACCCCGGACGAACGCGGCGTCCAGTTCGCCGTCGCGGACTTGCTGGAGCCTGGCCGCCTGGGGCGCACTGACCAGCTCGACCAGCAGCTGCGGGGCCCGTTCGGTGAGGGCGGTCAGCACGGCGTCCAGGCGGAGGCCGAGTCCGGTGCTGGTGCCGACGCGCAGGGTCGAGTCCTGCTCGGCACGGAAGGCGGCCATGGCCTCGTTCGCCGAACGCTCGGCCTGGAGGAGGGCGTGGGCGTGCGCCAGGAACGTGTGCCCGGCGGCGGTCAGCGTCACGGCGCGGGTCGTGCGGTCGAACAGCTTCAGGTCGAGCTCACGTTCGAGTCGCTGGATCTGCTGGCTGACGGTCGGCTGAACGATGTGCAGCCGCTCGGCGGCCCGCCCGAAGTGCAGTTCCTCGGCCACCGCCACGAAGTAGCGCACCTGCCGCAGTTCCACGCCGCCCCCCTGCTGACGCTCTTATTGATCATGGTCCTTGATCAGTCTAGGAGCGGACTGCTCATTGGTCGTCACCGGCCTGTCCGCTGGAATCGCTCCGGGGGCCCAGGAATCCCAGGGAGCCCAGGAAGCCCAAGGGGCAGGGGAAAGGAATACGACAATGGCCCACGCGACCGTCAACGGCACCACGCTCCACTACCAGGACTTCGGTTCCGGCCGGCCCTTGGTGTTCCTGCACGGCTGGGGTACCAGCGGCCGGGTGTGGGACGCCCAGGCGGCCGACCTGATGACCGACCACCGCGTGATCACCCTCGACTGGCGGGGCTGCGGCAGATCGGACCGGCCTGCCACCGGCTACACCATCGCCGACATCACCCACGACATCCTGGGGTTCGCCGACGCCCTGGAACTCGAACGTCCGGTGCTGATCGGATCGTCGATCGCAGGGGCGTTCACCATCGAGGCCGCGCTTGCCGCCCCGGAGCGGATCGGCGCGATCGTCCCGGTGGACGCGGGCATCCACCACTTCTGCGGGATGCAGGAGGCGATGGAGAAGCTGCTGGCGGACCTGCGCGCCGACAGGGCGGGCACCCTGGCCGACTTCGTCCCGCACTGGTACCGCCCGGGAGTCAGCCCAGCCCTGATCGACTGGACGGTCCGGCAGGTGCTGGACTCCACGTTCCTCATCGACCGGCTCGTCGTCGACCAGGCGGACTACGACCCGCGCCACCGGCTGGGCCGCGTGCAGGTCCCCACCCACTTCCTGCACGGTCAACTGGACACCGAAGTCCCGCTGTCCGTTCCCCAGGAGTGCGCCGGTCTGATCCCCGGCGCGCGGCTGACCGTCATCGAAGGCGCCGGCCACATGCCGCAGCAGGACCAGGCCGAACGCTTCAACCGGGCGCTTCGTGAGGCATTGCGCTGAACAACCCTCAATAGCTCTGGACAGCCCTCAATAGCTCTGAACAACCCTCAACGGCTCTGGACAGCCCTCGACCGCCGCCCCCGCCCGCCCTGTCCAAGCACCCGGCCCGAACTCTCCGGAAGAGAAGCACCATGCCCGTAGCCGATGTCGATGCCGATGTCGACGTCGCCGTCTCCGGCGGCATCAGCAAGGCCCACTACCTCGTCACCGGAAAGGGCCCGGGCCTGGTCCTGGTCCACGGCACCGGTGCCACCGCGCAGAGCAACTGGGGGCCGCTCATCGAGGCCCTCAGCGACCGCTACACCATCGTGGCCCCGGACCTGCCGGGCTCCGGCGGCACCCGCGACCCCGGCGGGCCGATCACCCTCCATGACATGGTCACCCACGTCGTGACGGCGGCCCAGGACGCCGGCCTCGAACACTTCCACCTGGTCGGGCACTCCCTCGGCGCCGTCGTGGCCACGGCCACCGCAGGCCTGCACCCCGGCATGGTCGACTCCCTGACCGCCCACGCCGGATGGGTCCGGACCGACGCCCGGATGGCGTGCCAGTTCGAACTGTGGAGTCGGCTCGTACGCACCGACCCCGCCGCGCTCGCCCGGATGCTCCTGCTCACCGCCATGGGCAAGGACACCCTTCGCGCCTGGGACCGGACGACGTTCGCACAGGCGGCTGCCGCATTGACCGACATGCTGGACGCCGACCGGGACGGCGTCGCCCGGCAGTCCGAAGCCGACATGGGGATCGACATCACCGGCCTGCTCCCGGACGTCACCGCCCCGACGCTGATCATCTCCAGCGCGGACGACCGCATCGTGTACCCGCACCACCAGCACGAATTGGCCGATGGGATCCCTCACGCCCGGGTTCTGCGCGTGCCGGGCGGACACGGCCTCCCGGCCGAGAACCCGGACCTTCTCACGGCCAAGGTCGCCGAACACCTCGACCTCGTGCAGAGTCTGATGATGTGAAGTCATGGGAAACGCACCGGGCGCTGCTGAACCGGCTGCTGCCGGACGACGAACCGGGCGATCTGGCCGTCCGCCGCGGCCAGTTCCATCACGTGGTCATCGACGCCGACCGCGTCGTATGCCTGCCCCGTGCGGAGGCGGCGGCCGCCGGACTGCCGGAGCGGGCAGCCGTCCTGAGCACGCTCGCCGGGCTCGATCTCGGCTTCCGCACGCCTGAGGTGTTGGCCACCTCCGGGGGCGGAGGAGACCATGACGGGGACGGGACGCCGTTCCTGCTTCTGAGCCGTATCCCAGGGGCGCCTCTGGAGGCCGGGGCGCTCGACGATCCCGTCGTGGCCGATGCCGTGGAGGCCCAGTACGCCTCACTGCTGGCCGGACTGGCCCGGGCCGGCGCCGACGGGACGGTACGAGCGGCTCTGCCCCGGTCCCCGAAGACCGGTGGCGGCAGTTCGCGGCGGACGTGCGCGCAGAGCTGCTCCCCCTCAAGTCCGGCACCGGACGACGGCGAGCCGAGCGGGAACTCGCGGCACTCGACACCCTTCCCCACATCACCGACGCAATGGTGCACGGCGACCTCGGCGGGGAGAACGTCCTGTCGTCGCGATCCGCGGCACGTTCGCCCTGCAGCAAGCCCTCGCCGGGCGGCGTGGGCCGGGCGGCGTGGGCCGAGGGAGACCGCAAGGCTTCCTCGGCCCGACGCCATGGGAAAAGTGCACTGCTCCCAGAGAAAGCGCGCTGCTCTCAGAGCAGGCCGGTCACAGGGTTGATCAAGGCTCCGAGGAAGGCGTGGAGCCCGGTCACCGCCAAGCCCAAGAGCTGACCGACATGGGGCAAGATCATCGCTGCACTCCTGTCATATGGGCCGCTCATCATTGCGGCCTGGTGACCGGGTCAACGACGTCCTTTCCGGTCGGACACGTCCAGTCGGCCGGCCGTCCTCCAACGGCTACCGGCGTCCGCGTAGCCGCCCGAGCAGCTTGCGGGCTTGGTCGCGTTTGCGCGGGTCGGCTGCAGCGCGCCGGGCCGACGCAATGGTCCGCTGTCCCTGTGGGCTGCGGGCGAACTGCTTGATGCGTGTCAGCAACCCCGCCATGGCTCCTCCTTCGGGCTGTCTGTCTTCCGTTTACCCGATGGGATCCCGGTGATGTCCGTACGAGGTCGGCGGACTGCAGGGTCCTGGAGCGCCTTGGAGCGCGTACGGCGGACACGCGTAGCTCACCGACTCCGGCTGTGGGGCGATGGAGCCCGAAGGTTCAGCAATGGCAATGGCTCACTGGAGGGGTCGGTAAATCCCCGTGGCGGACGGGTGGGTGCCGACGAGCAAGTCACGTGGCCTATGACTCGGATGATTCAGATGGCTCGGACGACTCGGACGGCTCGGACGACTCATCGACCTCCGTCTCGACCCTGGGGAGGAGCAGGATGCCCCACGTGACCAGCACCGCGCCCACCGCTTCCGGGACAAGCCACCAGCCGGTCCGTACGCGCTCGCCGTACACCAAGCCGCCCAACGCCAGGCTGACCAGCGCCTCGCCGAGGGTGAGGGCCGGCTGAGAGGCCACCAGCGGCCCCGACTCCATGGCGTTGGCCAGGAGGAAGAGCGCCAGACCGCCGGCAGCGAAGAAGCCGTACGTCTGCCAGCAGGTGAGAAACGCTCCGGCGCCCTGTCGTTCGAAGACGTCGGTGGCGGTGGTCATCAGGGTCGCCGTCAAGGCGTAGCTGATCGCCGAAGCGGAGCTGAACAATGCCGCCCTGCTCATACCGCGGGGCCTGGTGAGGGCGGCCATGACGCAGAGGGCCATGGCGCCCAGGGTGGAGACCAGGGTGAGGACCCACACCCAGGCGGAAACCTCCTCGTGCCCCCCGGAGGGTGCGGCGGCGACCAGCGCCAGCCCAAGCCCGAAGGCCACCATGAGGGCCGCGGCCCAGCCGGTCGCGGAAAGGCGGCGGTGGGAGAACGCGCAGGCGATGACGAGGGTGAAGGGCAGTTCCGTCACGAGGATGGGCTGGACGAGCGACAGCGACCCGAGGTTCAGGGCCAGCGCCTGGCACGCCGCAGCGCCCACGATCACCGCGACCCCGCCGAGCCATGCCGGGTTGTGCAGCAGATGCCGGATGAGGCGCACACTGAACGCGTCCCCGTGAGGCACGGTGCGTGCGCCGATGCGCTGGAGCACCGTACCCGTCGCGTTGGCCGCGGCCGCCAGCAGGGCGAAGGCCGCGGAGAGCAGGGTGGCTGACATGCAGTCCTCCCGTCGTTCGTCCGTACCCCGGGCGTGACCTCACCGGCCGTCACGTGGGAAAGACGATCACATGGGCGGGCGGACCGGGGGAAGCGGCGCGCAGGACAGGTCGGCTGCTGGGGGAGCTTTCCTGCAGGGCGGGCCGGGGCAACGGGAGCCTGGCGGGGCCGGATCATGCCTGGTGGCTGACCTCGGCCCGCTGCATCGCGAGGCAGGCGCCTCGGGCCGGGCGGCGGCCGGTCGGGTAGGCGGTCGGGTGGGCGCCCGGCTTCCCGCCGGTGGGGCAGCCCCGTCCCGAGACCACGTGACCCCCGGACACGTGGTTTCGGGACAGGCACGGCCCCGCTCGGAGGGAGAGCGGTCTACTTGTCGGCGGTCAGCTTGCCCGCCACGCCCCAGCTGTCGGCCGGAACCTCGTGAATCCATACCTGCACGGCCTCGGCAGGAATGTGCAGGGCATCCACGAACGCGTCGGTGACGCGAGCCACCAGATCACGCTTGAGCTCGATGTCACGGGGACCCTGCTGGATGGTGACGATGGGCATGATGCGCTCCTTGCTTCTTGACGGGAGTGCCTCACCGGCCGTTCCGGTGCGGTGCGTTCCGTCGCTGGAAACAGTTCACCGCGTGGGGCAGTTGCCCACCCAGACCCGAATGACTCTCGCAGCGATCACGATTACTGATCACTGGCCAGCAGCCACTGGCCACCGATGACTGATCGCCGACGGCGCGGACCACTGATCAGGTAGCGAGAGGCGCCCCGTCCGGCGGCCGGATACGGTCCGCCACGGCATCCTGAAGCAAGCCGACCAGCCGGGAGGAGGCGCCGCCCCGGACCACCAGCTCGACGGGCAGCCGCAGCCCGGGCTCGGAGAAGGGGACGAAGGCCACACGCGGCAGCCGCATCAGCTGGGCGTTGCCGGCGTAGACCACCGTCCACATCGGCGTGCCCGAGCCGATCGCCGCCAGGGTGTCCTGAAGACTGCTGAATACGGGCCCCGGAGTGGGCTCGAAGCCCGCCTTCCGGCAGCCGTCGAGGACGAGGTCGACCAGCGCGGGGTGATGACGCCGCTCGGTCAGGCGCAGCGGCAGCGCCGCGAGCTCGGCGAGAGTGACTGCCGGCTGCTCGGCGAGGGGATGCCGGGCGGGCACTGCCGCCACCAGCTCGTCGTCCCAGAGCAGGCGGCGCCGCAGCTCGTCACCACCCTGAGTCGACGCACTGTCGAAGACCGGCGCACCGCCACGTACGAAGACGGCATCCAGACGGCCGTCGGCGAGCCGCGCGAGCCGCTCCCGTACGGGCAGCGCAGTCAACTCCACCCGGACGTCCGGCGCATGCTCCCCGAAGGCCTCCAGCACGCGGTCGAGCCGCTCGCCCAGCCCGGTGATGGTGCCGAGCCGGAAGATGCCCCGGCTGCCGCTGGTCAGCTCCGCGGCCACGGCCCGGGCGGAGTCCTCTGCCGCGAGGACGGCGCGCGCGGCAGGGAGGAAGGCCTGCCCGGCCGCGGTGAGGCGGACGAGCCGGGGCGTCCGGTCGAAGAGCTCGATCTTCAGCTCGCGTTCCAGCCGCCGGATCTGCTGACTGACGGCCGGCTGCCCGATCACCAGCCGCTCCGCCGCCCGCCCGAAATGCAGCTCCTCCGCCACGGTGACGAAGTAACGCAACTGCCGCAGCTCCACCGGCTCCCCTTTCCCCGTGCCTTTCCCAGGCTCAACGCATCGCCCGATCCTGCCGCACCGGCACGTCACGGAGAGACGCCCCCGCTGCTGTCCCCCCCCGGCAAGCGGTCAGCAGAGCAGCGTCACCACGGCGGAGCGTGCGGCAGCGCTCGTTCACGCGCCGAGTACGGCCCGGACCGCTGCGAGGCGCTCCCTGGCTTCGGACAGCCATCCCTCGCGCATGTCGAGCGGCACGGCGACACCGATTCCGGTACTGGCCCCGTCGTACACCTCGACGACGTACGGGTCGTCTGCGACGAACCGGAGGCAGGCCGAGCGGCCTACTCTCGGCCCCGCTCAGGACACCAGGGACTGCTCCTCCAATTCGGTCAGTTTCACGGTGCACAGACCGCCGCGCTCGGTCTTTACCTCCGTCACCTTGAGCTGTGTGCCCGGCGAGAGGATGAATTCCTCCTCGCCGGTGAAGGCGGAGAACTTGCTGATGCCCACGGCCCGGGCGGGTACCACCTCGAAGAGCGTCCGCTTGCCGCGGCTGCCGAGGAATTGCCGTGCCACGCTGAGCTTGGGCGTGCACGAGGACACACCCCACCAGGTCACGGTCCGGCCGAGCGGGTACTGCGCGCGCAGGTCCAGCGAGACGCCGCGCCACAGCGGCTCGGTGCGGGCGGGAAGCTGCGACACCGCCGAGAACAGCAGCCGCAGGTAAGGGAGGTACGGGACGATTCTGGCCCGGTCCGGGGAGCGCAGGACCTTGTTGATCTCCCGGTAGAACGCGGATTCGCAGGTGTAGAGGTAGAGGGCGGCAATCGCGTCCGCGGACAGGCTGCCGTTGCCGGCCGCTACCTCCGCCCGGCTCTTGCCGAATTCGTGCGACAGGTCGACGTGCCAGTCGAGACCGGACAGCAGCTTGGCGACGGGGGCGACGGCGTCGCGGAACTCCATGAGCGGGGTGTCGAAGACGCCGGTGATCGCGGGGAGGGCGAGGCCCTCGTCCTTGACGCTGGCGAGTCGTTCGAGGTAGAGCTGGTGCTGTTCCATGGTGGACGTGATGAACGCGCCCATCCGTTCGGCGACGTCGTTGTCCGTTCCGCCGGTCCCGCCGGCACTCTCCGTGAGTTTGTTCCAGCCCTTGCTCGGCAGCCAGTCGATCTGGTCGGCGCCGAACGATGCGAGGGCATCGTTCACCATGTCGAAATGGTCGCCGTCGCAGAAGATGTCGCCCTGCGCCGCGGGGTTGGGGTGGTCGATGTGCCGGACTTCGACCTCGGGGTACTTCTCCTGGAGCCGGAGGACGATCTTCTTCAGATTGCGCGCGTGAGCGCCCCACCATGCGAAGACGACACCACGGTCCTCCTCGTCGGCGTTCTGCTTCGCCTTGAGGATCTCCTCGACGATCCGCTCGGCGACCGGGCGCCAGAACGCGGTGTGCGGGTCGGCTCCCCGTGCCCCCTCACTGCTGGCGGTGAGCGCCGCGTTCAGCAGGAGCACGCCCTGCGTGAGCATCGCCTGGAACCATTCCGGCGGCTGGACGGTGTCCTGCTTCTTCAGCAGCGCACGAATGTCGGCGATGGGCGTCTTCTTGGGAATCCCGTACTTCCACATCGCCGCTGCCTTGATGATGCAGCGGATGCTGACGACCCTGCCGAACTGGCTGTCCTTCCAGTCGTGGAAGGTGTTGTCGAACATGGCGATGCCGGTGGCGCTTTCGGGTCGCGGATACGGGTTCTGCCCGAATATGACGACCTTCCACTTGTGCGGTGGATTGGGCTTGAGCGCCTGGAAGGTCAGTTCGCGTACGGGGACGACTTCCGGGCCCCGGCTGGGACCGATGAACCTGGCTGCATCCGGCTGCCCTTCGATAACCGGTTTGAGGAGCGGAAGCCACGGTTCGCCGCCGCCTTTGAACAGTTCGGCGAGGGCCAGAGGGTCATTCGGGTCGGGCTGGGCCGGGGTGTTGGCATCACTCATGGTGGAGAAACTCCGAATTATCGAACCGTGCTGATGGGGACATGGTTGGTGAGGCGGGCGACTTCCGCGCAAAAGTACTGAATGCGACAAGAGGGGGCAGGAGCCCCAAGCGCCGTGCGTGCGGCCGGTGGGCTCTCGTCGGAGCGTCGGAGGTCAGGGCTGACCTGCGGAAATCTGGCGGCAGGCTAGCACCGGCGCAGTGTGCCCGCAATCGTGACGACAGGTCACGAACGACTGCCGTCACCGGCGTTGTCAGTGGGGCAAGGTAGCTTCGTGAGTGGTCGAAGGACCGGTTGCCGATTGGAGTGCACTATGACCGTGAACCGCATGCAGTCCCCGCTCAGGGTGGTGCTGACCGACATCAACACCAAGGTGGTGGAGGCATGGCGGGCGGCGTTCGCCGACACCTCCGGGATCGAGATCCGCAAAGGCTCGATCCTCGATGAGGACGTCGATGCCTGGGTCACCCCGACCAATTCCCGGGGCCGCATGGACGGCGGGGTCGACGCGGCCATCAAGCGGCACCTCGGAGCCGGAATCCAACTCCGTGTGCAGCGGGCGATCCGCAACCAGTTCGCGGGAAGCCTCCCGGTAGGCGCTGCGGTGTGTGTGCCGTCCGGGGCCGTCAATCCGAAGTTCCTGATATCGACGCCCACGATGGAAACGTCCTCGGAGAACGTGAGTGAGACCTTGAATGTGGCCCTGGCGTGCGCCGCCGCATTCCAGGCGATCCACCGGCAGAACAAGGAGAAGCCGGGCAGCATCCAGTCCGTGGCACTGGTCGGCATGGGCGCACAGACGGGCCGGGTGCCGGCACGCGTGTGCGCCAACCTGATGTGGACGGGCCACACGCTGTTCAACGACTACTACTTCGATGACTACGACGACCTGCGCAGCACGGTCATCGGGCAACTCGACGACATCGAGAACGCACCGGCCGAACAGCGGGTACGCATCGAGCCGCCCAAGCGCTCGTCCTCCCGTCGCTGACGAGGTTCCTCCCTCCCGTCGCTGACGAGGTTCCTCGCGGCGAGACCTGCTCCCATCGCATCCCGCCGTTCCCGACGTCAGTTGACGACGGGCGCGGCGCGGGTGATGCGTATGTCTTTGAATGCCATGGTTCCGAGGGGCACTGTGGTGGTGCAGCACATCGGGCCGGCTGTCCCTCCCGCCTAGGGTGCGGGCATGACCGCGTCCCACTCCCCGCACCCGCGGAACCCCCTGGGCCCCCTGAACCCGCTGAACTCCCCACCCGCTCCCGAACCTTCGGATCCACGCCCTCACCCGGTGGCCACCGCGCTCGACCTGCGTGGGCGTACGGCGCTCGTCACCGGGGCCGCGGGCGGCATCGGAGCCGCCTGCGCGCTGCGGCTGGCCGCCGCCGGTGCGCGGGTCCGTGCCCTGGACCGGGACGCCCTCGGCCTGGACGCCCTCCACGCACGGGCGGCCTGCCTGCCCGGCGCCGTCGAGAGCGTGCTGGTCGACCTCACCGACCTCGACGTGGCCGAGGAGGCGGCCGCCGGCGCCGACATCCTCGTCAACAACGCCGGCACCCAGCTCGTACGCCCCATCCAGGACTTTCCGCCGGAGGAGTTCCGCGCAGTCCTCACACTCCTCCTGGAGGCACCCTTCCGGCTGCTGAGGGGAGCCCTGCCGCACATGTACGAGCGGGGCTGGGGCCGCGTCGTCAACATCTCCTCCGTACACGGGCTGCGAGGCTCCGCCTTCAAGTCCGCCTACGTCGCCGCCAAGCACGGCCTTGAAGGTCTGTCCAAGGTCACCGCCCTCGAAGGGGCGCCACACGGAGTCACGTCCAACTGTGTGAGCCCCGGCTACGTGCGCACCCCCCTCGTCGAGAAGCAGCTCGCCGACCAGGCAGCTCTCCACGACATCCCGGTCGAGAGCGTCCTCACGGGGATCCTCCTGGCGGACTCGGCCCTCAAACGCCTCATCGAGCCGGGCGAGGTCGCCGAGGCGGTGGCGTACCTGTGCGGACCGCACGCCTCCTTCATCACCGGCAGCACCTTGACCATGGACGGCGGATGGACCGCCCACTGACGGACGGGCACGGGCATCCGACAGCCGGCGCGCCGCCGGCCGGCGGCGGTAAGCCTGAGCCTGTGCCCATGTCCGACGATCATGCCGAGACCGAGACCGAGACCGAGACCGAGACCGAGACCGAGACTGAGACCCCGTACCTCGCGCTGCTCGCCCGCGGCGCGCCCGCCGGGGAGTACGAGCATCCGGTACTGCGCGCCCGCGCTGACGGGGCACCGCCGGAGCGGCTCGCCGCCCTCGACCGGGCCAAGCACCTCGCCCTGCGCGTACGCGCCGAGCTGGAGGACCGGCGACGGCGCGAGGCCGAGCTGTCGGCCCTGTTCGCGACCGCCCACGACCTGGCCGGCCTGCGCGACCTCGACGCGGTGCTGCAGGCCATCGTGCAGCGGGCCCGCTCCCTGCTGGGCACGGACGTCGCGTACCTCACACTCCACGACCAGGCCGCCGGCGACACGTATATGCGCGTCACCGACGGCTCGGTCTCGGCCCGCTTCCAGCAGCTGCGGCTCGGCATGGGGGAGGGGCTGGGCGGACTGGTCGCCCAGACCGCCCGCCCCTACGTCACCGACGACTACTTCGACGATCCTCGCTTTCAGCACACCCGGGCCATCGACTCGGGGGTCCGCGACGAGGGCCTGGTCGCGATCCTCGGCGTGCCGCTCAAGCTCGGCAGCCGCGTGATCGGAGTGCTCTTCGCGGCGGACCGCCGCGCCCGGGCATTCAAACCCGGGCAGACCGCGCTCCTCGCCTCGTTCGCCGCACACGCCGCCGTGGCCATCGATACGGCGAACCTGCTGGCCGAGACCCGTTCCGCCCTCGCCGGCCTGGAGGCCGCGAACGAGATCATCCGTGATCGCAGCGCCGTCATCGAGCGCGCCTCCGACGTCCACGACCGGCTGACTGCACTCGTCCTGCACGGCGGCGACGTGGACGACGTCGCCGCGGCCGTCGCGGAGAGCTTGGGCGGGCGGGTCACCTTCCTGGAAGCCGGCCAGTGTCCCCCGGCCGCCGTGGACCGCTCCCGCGCCGTAGCCGTACGCCACGAGGACGGCTGGTACGCCGCCGTCTCCGCAGGCGGTGAACTCCTCGGAGCCCTGGTCCTGCACGGGCACGCCGGGCTCGACCCCGTCGACCAGCGCACCCTGGAACGGGCGGCCATGGTCACCTCGCTCCTGCAACTCGCAAGCCGCCAGGCGGGCGAGGCAGAACAGCGGGTACGGGGCGAGCTGCTCGACGACCTCCTCGACGCGCCCGGCCGCGACCTGCGCCTGCTGAGAGCGCGCGCCGCACGCTTGCGCGCGGACCTGGACACGCCGCACCTGGTCCTGGCGGCGAGGGTGGTGGAAGGCACGGCGGGTGCCGCGCGAGGCTGTGCCCCGAGTGAACTGAATCCGGCGAGTGCGTTCAGCCAGGCGAGTGGGCTGGGCTCGACGAGCCCGGCGCTTCCGGCGGGCCCAGCCCGCCCGGCGAGTCCGGCGAATCCGGAACGCCCTCCGGACGATGGAGAACACGCCGGTGACGGGGCCACGATCACATGGCCACCCCCGCCCCCGCCCGCGGACCACCGGCAACGCCTGTGGTCCGCGGCGTCCCACCTGGCGGCGACCCGGCACGGCCTGGCCGCGGCCCGGGACGGAGGCACGG